>NZ_LFCS01000009.1:0-212918 GCF_001887375.1 Aeromonas sp. SCS5 | reverse complement strand
CCCTGCTCTACCGACTGAGCTATCTGGGCGTGGGCGCTATTAAACGGATTTTAAGGCGGATGGTCAACGGGAAATTTCACTTTTTGTCTCGTTCGTCTCTTTTTTGCGCAACATCGTCCATTTCTGCCACTTCTTCGGCACAGGCCGCGCCTTTTCGCCCCCAGACTCTGGGTTCCTCCCCCTTGAGCAGGCGGGAGATGTTCTCGTGATGGCGGATCAGGATAAGGCAGGAGAGCAACGAGACTGGCAGGGTGTATTCGGGTTTGAGCAGGTAGGTAAAGAGCGGCGTCAGCAGCACGGTAATGATGGAGGCCAGCGAGGAGTAGCCGCTCACCAGCAGCACCAGCAGCCAGGTGCCAATCACGGCGCCCCCCATGGTAAAGCCGATGGGCATCATGGTCCCCAGTGCCGTGGCGACTCCTTTGCCACCACGAAAATGAAAGAAGATGGGGTACATATGGCCGAGGCAGGCGGCGACCCCGATAAAGCCGAGGTAGACGGGTTTGATCTGCAGATACCAGGCGAGATAGACGGGCACAGTGCCCTTGAGTACATCGAGCAGCAGCACCACCAGCGCCGCCATCCGGCCACCGAGGCGCAGCACATTGGTTGCCCCCGGATTGTGGGAGCCATGATCCCGCGGGTCGGGCAGACCGGTGCAGCGAGAGACCAGCACAGCACTGGATAGTGAACCACCCAGGTAAGCCAGAATAATCATCAAAATCGTCAGGGCCGTCATCTTGGTCGTTTTTACCACGATATGAATGGGGTATGATGCGGGCCACATACGCTGGCATGGGCCCATGCCCACCCAGAGCGCCTCGGCAAGCCTGTTGCCCGGCCAGCATCCCTGCGCTGTCATCACAGCCCATCAAGAGTAAAGAAGAAGTACAGTCATGGACAAGGTGTTTATTCGCGGACTCGAAGTTTTGACCACCATCGGTGTATATGAGTGGGAGAAGGGCATTCGCCAAAAGCTCCGTTTTGACCTCGAGATGGGGTTCGACAACCGCCCCGCCGCCGCAACCGACGACATCAATCTGGCACTGGATTATGCCGACCTCTCCAACAAGATCTGCGAGCATGTCACCGGCAAGGTAGTCGAGCTGGTCGAGACCATGGCCGAGCAGGTCGCCATGCTGGTACTCGCCGACGAGCGGGTTCAGTGGGTCAAGGTCACCCTCACCAAGCCGGGCGCCGTACCCAATGCCGCCGGTGTCGGCGTCGAGATCCTGCGCCACCGCACCCCGGCGGCGAGCAGCAACTGATGACTACTATCTATATCAGCCTTGGTTCCAACATCGAGCGGGAGCGCCATATCCGCGCCGGGCTCGATGCATTGCACGCTGCCTTCGGCGAGCTGCGGGTCTCCCGGGTGTTCGAGAGTGAGGCGGTAGGCTTCAATGGCCGTCCTTTCTACAACCTTGTTGCCGCTGCCGAGACCGATCTGCCGCTGGTTACCGTCTGCCAGCTACTGCGCGAGATGGAGTTCGCCCACGGTCGCGAGCCGGATGCCAAGAAGTTCGCCCCGCGCACGCTGGATCTCGACCTGCTGCTCTATGGCGATCTGGTCTGCGAGACGCCGCTGGTGCTGCCGCGCGGCGAGATCCTCACCAACGCCTTCGTGCTCTGGCCGCTGGCCGAGCTGGCCCCCGGACTGCGCCACCCCATCGATGGCAGCACCATGGGCGAGCTGTGGGAGTGCTACGACAAGGCCTCCCAGCAACTCAACCCCATTCCCTTTCACTGGGAAGCGCGGGAGCTGCAGCACTACTGATCGACAAGGGCACCTCGCGGTGCCCTTCTCGTTGATGTGACTTCTTATCCTGTTCTTTCTTATCCTCTGGCCTGAGCCGAAGTCGTGCCCCCGTCTCGCGCCAGTTGGGCGAAGATCAGTGCCGCCAGCATGGAGAGCAGTCCGACACAGAGGTAGGTAAGGTGGAATCCTGCCAGCCACTGGCCGTTGGCGGCTGAGGTGCCCGCCGAGAAGAGCCCCAGCAGGCTGGCGGCAATCGCCACCCCCAAACTCATGGAGAGCTGCATCACCACCGAGAGCAGGCCGTTGCCGCTACTGGCCAGGGTCGGGCTGAGATCTTGCAGCGTGAGAGTGTTCATGGCGGAGAACTGCAGCGAGTTGATAGCGCCGAAGATCGCCAGCCAGCCCAGCAGCACGCCATAGGGAAGCTGGTTGTCGATAAAGTAGAAGCTGGCGATCATGGCGCCGAGCAAGAGGGTGTTGCCGATCAGGATGCGGCGATAGCCCACCCTGGGGATGAGTTTGTTCACCAGCGTCTTGGTCAGCATGGCGCCAAGCACCGTCGGGATCATGGTCATCCCCGCCTTGCTCGGGGAGAAGCCGAGCCCCAGTTGCAGAAAGAGCGGGGTGAGGAACGGCATGGCACCGCTGCCGAGGCGGGCAAACAGGTTGCCCCAGACACCGATGGCGAAGGTGGCGGTCTTGAACAGGTTCAGGCTGAAGAGCGGCTGCTCCGCACTGGCGGCATAAAGCCAGTAGCTCGCCATCGCCGCCAGCCCGAAGATCAACGCAAACAGCGCCCAGCCGGTGGAGATACTGTGCTCCCCCAACCCCTGCAAACCGACCGATACCAGCACCATGCCGAGGCTGAACAGCACGAAGCCCTGCCAGTCAAAACGGGCGGTCGCCTGACGCAGATCGGGCATGAAGTACCAGCTCGCCATAAAGCCGATCACCCCCACCGGCAGGTTAATCAGAAAGACCCAGTGCCAGCTCGCCACCTCGACCAGCCAGCCACCCAGCGCCGGTCCCATCAGCGGGCCAAGCAGCCCCGGAATGGTGACGAACGACATCACCCGCAGCAGCTCCCGCTTGTCATAGACCCGCAGTACCGCCAGTCGTCCCACCGGCATCAGCAGCGCGCCGCCAATCCCCTGCAGCACCCGGGCAGCCACCAGCATCGAGAGCGAACCGGAGGCGGCACAAGCCAGCGAACCGAGGGTGAACAGCGAGATCGCCGCCAGATAGATGCGACGGGTACCGAACCTGTCCGCCAGCCAGCCGGAGGCCGGGATAAGCAGGGCCACCGTCAGCATGTAGGCGATCACCACCGACTGCATCTGCAGCGGGCTCTCCCCCAGCGTCTCGGCCATGCTGGGCAGAGCGGTATTGAGAATGGTGCCATCCAGCGACTGCATGAAAAAACCGACAGCCGCCAGCATGGGCAGCCACTTGCGCTGGGCCGAGGTCACCCCGAGTGAAACTTCCGCCATAACAGACCACCTCCACTTCAGGAATAAAAAGACCCGCTCTCGTTGTTACGGGCGGGTCATGTCAGACATCAGGCATCCGGCTGGCCAAGCATGGCCTTGAGCTGCTCTTCGAGACTGGGCTCGGGAGCCTTGAGCGTATCAAGGAACAGCCGCTCTATCCCCGCCTTGTCCTGAGTTTTCACGATAAACACCAGTCGGGACTGGGCCTTGCCCTCCGGCCACTCACCCAGTGCCTGCAGCGGATAGAGCTGACCGTGGACGCCGTGGATCACCACCGGTTGGCTCTCCCCTTCCAGCTGCAAGATCCCCTTGAGCCGCAGCAGAGCATCGCCGTATTGGGCCTGCACCGCGTCGATGGCAGCCAGCAGGCGAGAGGGCTTGAGCGGCTCGCCGATGCGCAAAGAGAAACTCTCGATGTTGCCGTGCTCGAAGTGGGTGGGCGCAGCGGTGCCCACCTTGGCGGCGAACGGCTGCATCTTGGGTTGCATCGGTGACGCCAGCCCCTGCTTGGGGGATTCGGTGCGCAGCCAGGCCAGCAGCTGGCGCACATCGCGCCCGGCCGCTTCGTTGTAGGCACCCAGCTTATCCAGCACCTTGGGCGAGAGTTCGCCATTGGTCACCAGCTGGATCGGCGCCGCCGGATTGAGGGCCGCCAGCTGGGTTTCGACCCGCGCCAGCTGCTCGCCATCCACCAGATCGCCTTTGCTCACCACCAGCAGATCCGCCAGCGCCACCTGCTTCACCGCCTCATACTGGGCTGCCAACTGCTGCTCGATATGGCCGGCATCCACCACGGTGACGGTGCCGTCGAAGCGGTAACGCTGGGCGATAAAGCCCTCCTCCCTCAACGTGAACAG
Source organism: Aeromonas sp. SCS5 (assembly GCF_001887375.1). NCBI lineage: Bacteria > Pseudomonadati > Pseudomonadota > Gammaproteobacteria > Aeromonadales > Aeromonadaceae > Aeromonas > Aeromonas sp. SCS5. Next base: position 208,812 of record NZ_LFCS01000009.1, on the reverse strand, counting down.
CACCGGGGCCGGATCGGCAAGGCCTGTGGTCTCGATGATGAGTCGCTTGAACGGTTTGATCTTGCGCTGAATGGCCTTCATAAAGAGCCCCTGCAGCGCCTCCACCAGAGAGCCCTGCACCGAGCAGCAGATGCAGCCGGAGTCGAGCAGCATTACCTGCTCATCCACCTGCTGCACCAGATGGTGATCCAGCCCCACCGAGCCGAACTCGTTGATCAGCACCGCGCACTCGCCGAGTTCCGGCTGCTTGACCCAGTGGTTGAGCAAGGTGGTCTTGCCGCTGCCGAGAAAGCCGGTCAGCAGGGTCACTGGGATGCGGGTATCTTGCATATCGGTCATGTCAGATCCTTACCGGTTGGCAAACAGGTCGCTGAGCCAGCGGTTTTCAAAGCGGCCGTGGGGGTCGAGTTCACGCTGCAAGGCCACGAAGTCGTTCCAGCGCGGCAGCAGAGCCGGGAAGTCGTAGAGATCCATCGCCAGATGCTTGCCGAAATGGGGAATGCCGCCGAGCGGCGCCAGCAGTTGCTGCAGCTCGCGCATCTGCTCCATGGAGCCGTTGACGAAGGTGCCGTCCGCAGCCAGATAGACCAGAAAACCGATCCAGCAGACCGGCTGGCCGTAAGCGGCACTGAGCCACGCCTCGGAAGAGCCGGTGCAGCGCAGGATAAAGGGGTAGTGCAACACGCCCGGATTGGCCTGCTGCCACACTTGCAGAGTCTCCAGCGCCTCGTTCATACGATGGAGCGGCACCGCCACTTCACAGTTGATCTGGGGGGCCGGAATCCCCTTGCAGAGGATCTGATAGACGTTGCCCACCAGATCGGAGGCATCCTTGAAGCGGCGCACCGTCTCGAAGTGCTCACCGGCCAGCGCCTCATCCTTGGTGTCTTTCGCCATCTTCTGCAGGGTGGCATCTATGGTGGCATTCATGCGGGCGTCGATATCGCCATCCAGCAGCAGCGGCTCGCTGCCACCGGCGCGGTAGCGGACCACCTCGTCATCGGAGGCGGGATCCACCAGCCAGATGTGGCTCTCGCCGGTCCAGGCAAACCACCAGCTCTTCACAAAGCCGTGCTCGCGGTTGAGCCGCTCGTTGTGCTCCAACAGGAAGGGATAGTCGGTGGTGAACTTGGTGCAGCGCATGATGCGGTTCGGCACGGTACGCAGGGTAACGTCGAGCAGGATGCCAAGCATCCCCATCCCCATCACGAAGGCGCCGAAACGCGGGTCGGATCGATCAACCCGGATGATGTCGCCATTGGCCAGCATCACAGTCATCGCCTCTACCGCATCGCACAGGGCTGACTGATGCAGCCCCTGACCGTGGGTGCCGGTGCTGAGGGCGCCGCCCAGAGTCTGGATGCCGATAACCCCGGGGGAAGCCGGCAGCATCCGCTCCATAGCGATCAGCTCGGCATAAACGATATCGAGGGGCGTCCCCGCCTGATAGGTCACGGTATCGGCAGTTTTCGCCAGCTGGCCGCGCAGGTGGTGCAAGTCCACCAGCAGCGCCTGAGTGCCCTCGGCATAGACGCTGTGAATGGGCTCAAAAGAGAGGCCGGAGCCGATAAGGCGCAGCTTGCGCCCGGGGTGTTCCCGCAGTAGTTGCTGCAGCTCGTCGCGGGTTTTCGGGCGCCACACCTGATCCAGCACCCCGAGGGGATTGGTTCTCGACCAGTTGAACAGCACCTCCCGATTACCAATCGCCTTGATGCTGTGAAATGCCTGGAACTGAACCGTCATACCGCGCCTCATCTCTTGCTGACGTCAAAATGAGCGACGATTCTACCGAAAAGCGGGCGCCAAGGCATGGAAAACAAGACCCTGCCAATCTGGTGGAATTGGCCTCATTCCCGCTATCGCCACATTGTCGGAATCATTTGGTACTGGTCGGCGAGTCTCTCAGACAGTACCCGGGATATCGCCCGCCAGCGCGGTGGCCGACTCTTCCTGTTCCTTTGGCAACAGCTCGTCGCAGAACTGGCGCAGCGGCATGGGACGGGCAAACAGGAAACCCTGCAGATAATCGACCCCCTTGCTTCTGAGGTAGTCAGCCTGCCTGCCGGTTTCTACCCCCTCAGCAACCAGCGCCAACCCGAGGCGAGTTGCCAGATCGATCACGTTGTCCACGATATGCTCCGAGAGCGACTCGGTGCCGATACGGGCGATAAAGGACTGGTCGATCTTGAGGTAGTCGACATGGAACTGCTGCAGATAGATCAGGCTGGAGTGGCCAGTCCCGAAATCGTCGATTGCCAGCTTGACCCCCATCTCGTCCAGCTGACGGAACAGGGAGAGGGTCTTGGGATCCGCCACCAGCAGCTCACGCTCGGTCAGCTCCAGCACCAGTACCACCTTGCCGGGGGCAAAGTGATCGAGGAACAGCCGGCACTCCTGTAGCAGGGCAAAGTCGTGACAGTGAGCGGCGCTGATATTGAAACTGATATGAAAACCATCGGGCAAAGAGCGTTGCACCCAGCTCAGCTGAGCCGCCACATTGCGCATCATCTGGCTGGTCATGGGGACGATCAGCCCCGACTCCTCCGCCTGTGGAATAAAGAGATCGGGGCGGATCACCCCTTCGGTGGCATGATTCCAGCGCATCAGCACCTCGGCTCCCATCATCCGCCGGGTATCGCTGGCCACCAGCGGCTGCAGATAGGGGACAAACTCCTTCGCCCGCAGTGCCCGGCGCAGCTCATCTGTCGGAGAGCCAGGTCGCCCCAGCACCCACCACACCAGCAGGGAGAGCAACAGGGATGCGCCAACCAGCGACAACAGCGCCGTCTGGCGAGCTTCCCACAGCGAACGCCAGTAGAGTGGCATGGTATAGCCGGCATAGATGGTGAAGGGGTAACGCTGGGAAGAGAGTTCAAGACTGGTGCTGTGGTGCAGTCTGGGCAGGCGTTCAAGATAGCGACCCGATTCGCTGAGCCAGGCCGAACCGACCTGCAGGAACAGCTCGCTCGGCTTGCCACTCAGGGAGAGCATGAAGCTGAGCTGGGTACTGTCGATGGCACTCAGGGCCGCATCAGAACCCTGTTCGAGACGCACCACCAGCAGCGGGTGATTCTTGCGTACCCGGTTGCCGCTCATCAAAAGCAGCTTGCGCCCGGTGTAGATAGTGCTGTCATCTGCATCATTGGCCTCGCCAAACAGGGAGGTACAGTTGATCACCCCGTCGCGCACCAGATTGACCGAACGCAGAAACGGTTCGAGCGCAACCGTCTTTCTCAGGATCAACAGGTTCTTGGCACAGGGAGCATTGACCAACGGCAACACCTCCCGGTTGGCCTCCTCGGCCCTGTCCAGCATCTCCTCCAGCAGCAGCTTCGCCTTGTGCGCCGAATCGCGAGAGTCAGACCTCAGATCCTGAACATAGATACTGTGAATGATCCAGCTACCCACCAGCAGCGGCAGGGAAAATACCAACAGAGCACTGCCAACACGCAGCCTGGTTCGGGAGAGATCGATCCGGAATAGAAACATAGAGAGCCACGCCACAGTTGGTCAGAGCCGCCCGCAGGCAGACATCCATATCATACCGACCAACGCAGGGATCTCCCGACTGGTCATAACCAAACAACATAACGCAAAGCACTTATAAAACGAACAGCGAAAACTGTGGTTGGATCACAGCCCGCAGCAACAAGCCTCGAAAGAGGCTCAAGAATAGAAAGCCGCAAAATAGAAATGCCGCGTATTACGCGGCATTTCTCGTTACAGCTGTGCAGTGAGGCGTTAGACCGCCTGCTGCAGGATCACCGCATCGGCCTTCTTGGTGTAGGAGGCGATCTCGTTGAAGTTGAGGTAGCGGTAGGTGTCAGCCGCCGTGGCATCGAGCGCCTTGGCGTATTGCAGGTACTCCGCCACGGTCGGGATCTTGCCGAGGATGGCGGCAACGGCTGCCAGCTCCGCAGAGGCCAGATAGACGTTGGCACCCTTGCCCAGACGGTTCGGGAAGTTACGGGTGGAGGTGGAGACCACCGAGGCACCCTCCGCTACCCGCGCCTGGTTGCCCATGCACAGGGAGCAGCCCGGGATCTCGATGCGGGCACCGACGCGACCAAAGATGCCGTAGTAGCCCTCTTCAGTCAGCTGATCCTTGTCCATCTTGGTGGGCGGCGCGATCCACATGCGGGTAGGCAGCTCGCCCTGATACTTCTCGAGCAGTTTGCCGGCGGCGCGGAAGTGGCCGATGTTGGTCATGCAGGAACCGATGAACACCTCGTCGATCTTGTCGCCAGCCACGTCGCTCAGCAGACGGGCATCGTCCGGATCGTTCGGCGCACACAGGATTGGCTCCTTGATGGTGGCCAGATCGATCTCGATGATTTCGGCGTACTCGGCATCCTTGTCCGCTTCCATCAGGGTCGGGTTGGCCAGCCACTCTTCCATCCCCTTGATGCGGCGGGTGATGGTGCGCGGGTCACCGTAGCCTTCGGAGAGCATCCATTTCAGCATCACGATGTTGGACTTCAGATACTCGATGATCGGCTCTTTATCCAGCTTGATGGTGCAACCGGCAGCGGAGCGCTCGGCACTGGCGTCAGCCAGCTCGAACGCCTGCTCTACCTTCAGGGTCGGCAGACCTTCGATCTCGAGAATCCGGCCGGAGAAGATGTTCTTCTTGCCCGCTTTCTCGACGGTCAGCAGCCCTTTCTGGATGGCGGCGTAGGGAATGGCATGGACCAGATCACGCAGGGTGATGCCCGGTTGCAGCTCGCCCTTGAAACGCACCAGCACAGATTCCGGCATGTCCAGCGGCATCACGCCGGTGGCGGCGGCGAAGGCCACCAGACCGGAGCCCGCCGGGAAGGAGATGCCGATGGGGAAACGGGTGTGGGAGTCACCACCGGTACCCACGGTATCCGGCAGCAGCATGCGGTTCAGCCAGGAGTGGATGACGCCGTCACCCGGACGCAGAGAGACACCGCCGCGGTTCATGATGAAGTCCGGCAGGGTGTGGTGGGTCTGTACGTCGATGGGCTTGGGATAGGCTGCAGTGTGGCAGAAGGACTGCATGGTCAGATCGGCAGAGAAGCCGAGGCAGGCCAGATCTTTGAGCTCGTCGCGGGTCATCGGGCCCGTGGTATCCTGGGAGCCGACCGTGGTCATCTTGGGCTCGCAGTAGGTGCCGGGGCGAATGCCCTTTACGCCGCACGCCTTGCCCACCATCTTCTGGGCCAGAGTGAAACCTTTGCCGGTATCGGCCACCGGCTGCGGGCGACGGAATACGGTGGAGAACGGCAGACCCAGCGCTTCGCGAGCCTTGTCGGTCAGGCCGCGGCCGATGATCAGCGGAATACGGCCACCGGCGCGCACTTCGTCGATCAGCACGTCGGTTTTCAGTTCAAACTGCGCCAGCACCTGTTCGGTGCCGTGCTTGCAGATCTTGCCGGCAAACGGGTAGATGTCGATGACGTCCCCCATTTCCAGCTTGGAAACGTCCACCTCGATGGGCAGGGCGCCGGCATCTTCCATAGTGTTGAAGAAGATCGGGGCAATCTTGCCACCCAGCACTACGCCACCGGCGCGCTTGTTCGGCACGAACGGAATATCGTCGCCCATAAACCAGAGCACTGAGTTGGTGGCGGATTTACGGGAAGAGCCGGTACCGACCACGTCGCCGACATAGGCCAGCGGGAAACCCTTCTCTTTAAGGGCATCGATGGTCTTGATGGGGCCAATCGCGCCATCCTTGTCGGGGGTGATGCCTGGACGAGCGTTTTTCAGCATCGCCAGGGCGTGCAGCGGAATATCGGGGCGGGACCAGGCGTCCGGCGCAGGAGAGAGGTCGTCAGTGTTGGTTTCGCCGGTCACCTTGAACACGGTGACGGTGATCTTCTCGGCCAGCTCCGGGCGTGAGAGGAACCACTCGGCATCGGCCCATGACTGCATCACCTGCTTGGCGTGGGCATTGCCCGCCTTGGCCTTCTCCTCCACGTCGTGGAAGGAGTCGAACATCAGCAGGGTGTGGGAGAGACCCTTGGCAGCAAGAGGAGCCAGGGTCGCATCATCCAGCAGGTCGATCAGCGGCTGAATGTTGTAACCACCCTGCATGGTGCCTAGCAGTTCAACGGCTTCGGCGGCAGTCAGGATGGGAGAGTGGGCTTCGCCCTTGGCGACGGCGGTGAGGAAACCGGCTTTGACATAGGCCGCTTCATCAACACCGGGGGGAATTCGGGAGGACAACAGCTCTTTCAGAAAGTCTTGTTCGCCGGCGGGCGGGTTCTTGAGCAGCTCGACCAGGGCGGCGACCTGCTCTGCGTCCAGAGGTTTGGCAACCACGCCCTCGGCAGCACGTTCTGCGACGTGTTTACGGTATGTTTCAAGCACGACTAATTCCTCTTTGGTCTTTTTTTGGGGTTCGCCCACGCTCGCGGCGATCGTCCTTGCGGGACACCCCGTAGGGTGCTCCCCACTATATAAGTTTTAACGACCAATTAAAATCCAAACCCTGTTAACCAATTCAACACAAAACCGTAACCAATTAAACAGGCTGGCATTTTTTGAAAATTAAATGCCAGCCCGGATGCAGAGTTAACAAATACGCATCATTTATCCATTATTGGAACGTAGTGCCCAATTGCAGATAGAAGACGCCATTCCCCTCCTCCGCCATGCCGTAGCCGAGGAACACCGGGCCAAGGAAGCTCTCGACCCCCACATAGACGGAGCCGGCGGTGAAGGAGCTGTCAAAGCTGATATCTTCACCCTTGTCCCACACCCCGCCCTGCTCGAGGGAGCCGCCCAGATAGAGCGGCATCTTGAGGGCACCGAAGTCGTTGTCTGCTACCCGGTAGATGTAGCGCAACCCGCCAAACAGGCTGTAGCGACCGCTCAGCTGATAACGCTGGAAGCCGGAAAGACGGAACAGCCCCCCCAAATCCTGGATATAGAGCGGCAGCGCCTCCTGACTGCTGGAACCACCGCCCTCAAACATCAGGTTGAGGCTGTGACGCCCCCATGACCAGGGCTTGATCATGGAAAAGTTGTAGTTCCACCCCTCGTCGCGGCTGCTCTGATCCTGCTCTCCGCCGGAGAGATTGACGTGGGAATAACCCAGCTTCATATCCCACTTCTCGCCCGAGTAGGGGAAATAGAGGCTATCCAGGGTATCGTGCTCAAAACGGATGAAGGGCCCCCATGCGGTGGCATCCACACTGGTATTCTTGAAGTTTTTCAGATCGATATTGCCCACCCTTCCCTCCAGCCCCGTGTAGATGCGGCTCCATGGCTGGCTGTTCCAGCCAACGGCCAGATCGGAACTGAAGAAGGAGTAGTCGCTGTCGAGGTAGTTGAATGTATCCGGCTCGGAGCTGAAGATACGGCGCTGGGTCTTGTCATAGGCCAGACTTGCCTCGCCAAAGAAGGTCTGGGAGGGCTCCAGCGGGGTATAGAAGTCGGTCTTGATATGTTTGGCCGTACCAAGCGACGCTTCGGTCAGCCACTCCCCGCCCCAGTTGTTAACGTTGGTGAGGGTGTAGGACATGCCGACGTTGTAGTTAGAGGTGTTCTCGAAATCGTCGGAAAAGCCGAACTGGAAGTTGAGGTAACCCGGCCCCCAGTTCTTCTCGCTGGCATCGACCACCAGTACGTTCTCACCATCGCGCTCATCCACCTCGTAGGTGATGCGGTCAAAGGACTCCAGCGCATAGAGGCGGCGAATGCCCGCCTCCAGACTCTCGTTGGTCTGGATCTTGTCCGGTCGCACATCCAGCATGGCGCGCACCGTCTCGTCGGAGAGGCGCGACTTGTTGATGATCTCCACCTTGTCGATGTAGTAGGCGGGCAGGCCGCTGCGTTCGGCACGGCGACTCAGCTTGCGGTTGCGGTACTCGTTGTAGCGCTCCTTGCTCAGGGAGAGCTTGTCGAGTTCCAGCGACACCTTCTCGGCCGCCGCCTCGCCTATCTTGATCCCCTCCGGCATCCGGGCGAAATCAGCGATCCCCATGTCGCCAAACTCGGGAGTGAGCAGGATATCCTTGGGCCCCAGCAGCGCCTTCTGCTTGTCGGTGCCGACCTGGGTCATGTAGGTAGTGAGCTGGTCGATCATGGCAAGGCCGGACTTGAGGGACTCGCGGGTGCGCAACTTGGCACTGATATCCACCGCGATCACCACATCGGCTCCCATCGCCTTGGCCACGTCCACTGGCATGTTGTTGACCGCACCGCCATCGGCCAGAATCCGGCCATCCCACTCCACCGGCTTGAGCGCCCCCGGAATAGACATGGAAGCCTGCATCGCCTTGGCCAGACTGCCGTGATCGAGCACGTAAGGGGTGACCGTCTCCATATCGGTTGCCATGGCACGATAAGGAATCGGCAGATCATCGAAGCTCTTCAGCGCCGGCAGGTTGGAGGTGGCAGTCCGCAGCAAGCTGGCCATGGATTGGCCCTGAAAGAAACCATCCGGCAGCTGAATGGTGTCGCCATTGACGCCGATATCGGTGCGCAGCTGATACTTCTCGGTCTGCTGCTTCTTGCGCAGGGAGAGCTCATCACGGCCCACCTTGTCCTGATAACCCTTGTTCCAGTCGATGGCCAGCGTCGTGCGCTCCACCTCCTCGGCGCTGAGCCCCATGGCGTACATGCCCGCCACATAGGAGCCCATGCTGGTGCCCACTATGATGTCGACCGGGATGCGCTTCTGCTCCAGTACCTTGAGGATACCGATATGGGCCGAGCCCTTGGCGCCACCACCACTGAGCACCAGTGCCACCTTGGGGCGGCCACCATCAGCGGCCTGCACCAGCAGCGGCATGGCCGCCAGCATAATCAAAAGCAGTCGGGTCCATCCCGCACGAACGCTGCGCATCATATTTTCCATCTTGTTCAGGAAGCCGGTCACCAGAGATGGCCTCTACTATAAGGGGCCGGAGCACAAGCGCAACCGGCATTCCGGCCAATTCAGCCTCTCCCGGATCTATTCGTCCGCCAGCCCCTTGTGAGCGCAAACGCAATCCATAAATAAAGGGCCGAAAGGCTCATGGGTGCCCCCTCTCTGCCGCTAATATGAGAGTCGTCAATCTCTACCTTTCGGGCACTTATATGCTGGCAACCCTGACCCTCAAACAGAAAATTCTGGCCACCGTCACCCTGGCCGTCGTTATCTCCTGCCTGCTGGTGGGCTACTTCAGCCAACGCGCGGCGCAACAGCTGATCGAAAAACGGATGTTCGAACAGGAGCTGCCCAACCTGACCCAACGTATCAGCAAGGAGATCGAACAGGATCTCAACGGTATCGCCCGTGCGGCACAGCAGCTGGCCACCGACCGCTTTATTCTCGACTGGGTGGATCGGGGCATGCCCAAGGAGCAGGAACCACTGCTCATCAACCAGCTCAAGGATGTGGCCAACCAGTACGGGCTGGTCACCGCCTCCTTTGCCGATCGCCAGACCGCGGCCTACTACAACCAGGATGGCTTTCTGCGCAACCTCACTCCGGCTCAGGATGCCTGGTTCTATGACTACACCAAGAGCCAGAAGGAGATGACTCTCAGCATCTTCCGCGAGAGCACCGGCGAGATGAAGCTGTTCGTCAACTTCCAGCAGCTCAATGGTCGCGGACTGGCCGGCTTTGCCAAATCTCTCGACTCCATGGTTGCCATGGTGTCCAACTTCCGGCTGGAAGATAGCGGCATCGTCTTTATGGTCGATGGCAGCGGCAAGGTGAAATTGCACCCCGATGCCAGCCGGATAGAGCGTGACAACCTGAGCCAGCTGGCAGGCAGCGACAGTGGCAACCTGCTGGCCAAGCGCCCCTTTGCCGTGATCAGCGCCGAAGTGAATGGCGAGCCCATGGTGCTGGCCAGCAGCTATATCCCGCTGCTCGACTGGTATCTGGTCGTCCAGGTACCAGAAGCAGAGATCTACGCCGAGCTGGATCAGAACCGCAACCAGATCCTGATGATCTCGCTGGTCATCGCACTCGCCATGGGGGCCATGGGTATGCTGCTGGCGGGCTCTGTCAGCCGCCCGCTCAACGAACTGGCACGTCTGTTCAAGGAGCTGGGCAGCGGTGATGGCGATCTGACCCAGCGCCTCAAAGTGGAGGGCCGTGACGAGCTGAGCCAGGTTGCGACTGGCTTCAACAACTTCGTCGCCAAGATCCACGGCTCCATCGAGCAGGTGGCAAGCAACTCCCGCCAGCTGGCCACAACGGCCAACGAGGTGGCTAGCAAGGCCCAGCTGACCCAGCACAACTGTACCGCCCAGCGTGACCGTACCGTACAGGTGGCTACCGCCATCCACGAGATGGGGGCCACCGTGGGCGAGATTGCCGGCAACGCCTCACTGGCGGCGGATGTCGCCAAGCAGGCCAATGATCAGGCGGATGCCGGTGCCCACGTCGTGGCACAGGCCCGCCACGGCATCGTCGGCCTCTCCGGGGAGATCGAGCAGGTCGCCGGTGTGATTGAGTCGCTGGCCAGCCAGACCGACTCCATCGGCAGCATCCTCGAGACCATCCGCAGTATCTCGGAGCAGACCAACCTGCTGGCGCTCAACGCCGCCATCGAAGCGGCTCGCGCTGGCGAACAGGGCCGCGGCTTCGCCGTGGTGGCCGACGAGGTGCGCAACCTCGCCAACCGCTCCGCCGCCTCTACCGCCGAGATCCAGGAGATGATCAACCGGCTGCAGGATCAGAGCGCCCGCGCCGTCAGTGCCATGGCCCAGGGCCGCAACCAGAGTCTGGAAGTGGTGGCACAGGCCGATGAAGCCAACGCCGCGCTCGGCCATATCACCGCCCACATCACCCAGATCAACGACATGAACATCCAGGTCGCCACCGCGACCGAGGAGCAGTCGAGCGTGGTCGGCGAGATCAACCGCAACGTGGAAGATATCAACCAGCTCACCATGGAGACGGCCGATATCGCCCACCAGCTCACCGAATCGAGCCGCAGCCTGCAGCAGCTCTCTGCCCAGCTGGACAAACTGGTTGGCAACTTCCGGCTATAAACAGGGCCATCAGGCACGATAAAAAGGGCGCTGCGGCGCCCTTTCTCATCTGCGCGCCATGTCGTGACGCACAGCCTTCGCCGCCTCTGCGCAGCCATAGAGCAATGAGCCAACAGCGGGAGGCATGATGGGCAAACAGGTAGTCGTGGGGTTGCTGATGAGCCTGCTCTGCGCCTGCAGCAGTGGTGGCAGTGGTACCTTCTGCCCACCGGGACAGGCCAAGAAGGGACGCTGCTAATTCCCTTTGCCCGGCGATCTAAAACAAAAAGCCGCTCGATTGAGCGGCTTTTTCATGAAGCGGACAGAAGATTACTTTTTCTTCTTGGCCTTGGCGTTCGGCAGGTCGGTGATGGAGCCTTCGAACACTTCGGCTGCCAGACCCACTGACTCGTGCAGAGTCGGGTGAGCGTGGATGGTCAGCGCGATGTCTTCGGCGTCGGCACCCATCTCGATGGCCAGACCGATTTCACCCAGCAGTTCACCACCGTTGGTACCGACGATGGCACCACCGATGACGCGGCCGCTCTCCTTGTCGAAGATCAGCTTGGTCATGCCGTCGGAGCAGTCGGACGCAATGGCGCGACCGGAAGCAGCCCACGGGAAGGTGGCGACTTCGAAGTTCAGGCCCTGTTGCTTGGCTTCCTTCTCGGTCAGACCAACCCATGCCATCTCTGGCTCGGTGTAGGCGATGGACGGGATCACTTTCGGGTCGAAGTAGTGCTTCTTGCCGGCGATCACTTCGGCGGCAACGTGACCTTCGTGCACACCTTTGTGGGCCAGCATCGGCTGACCAACGATGTCACCGATGGCGTGGATGTGGGCCACGTTGGTACGTAGCTGCTTGTCCACCTCGATGAAACCGCGCTCGTTGACGGCAACGCCAGCCTTCTCGGCATCCAGCATCTTGCCGTTAGGCACACGGCCTACGGCAACCAGCACGTTGTCGTAGCGAACCGGCTCGGCCGGAGCGTGCTTGCCTTCGTAGGAGACGTACAGGCCGTCTTCACGGGCTTCAACTGCGGTGACCTTGGTCTCCAGCATGATGTTGAACTTCTTGGCAACGCGCTTGGTGTAGATCTTGACGATATCTTTGTCGGCAGCCGGAACCAGCTGGTCGGCAAATTCCACCACGTCGATCTCGGAACCCAGAGAGGAGTATACGGTACCCATCTCCAGACCGATGATGCCGCCACCGATAACCAGCAGTTTGCCAGGAACGGTTTTCAGCTCCAGCGCATCGGTAGAGTCCCATACGCGGGGATCGTCGTGCGGAATGAACGGCAGCTTCACCGGACGGGAACCGGCCGCGATGATGGCGTTGTCGAAGGTCACAGTGGTCTTGCCATCAGCGCCTTCAACTTCGATGGTGTTCGGGCCGGTGAACTTGCCGAAGCCGTTCACAACCTGAACTTTACGCATCTTGGCCATGCCAGCCAGACCGCCGGTCAGCTGGTTGATAACCTTCTCTTTCCACAGACGGATCTTGTCGATGTCGGTCTGCGGTGCACCGAAGACGATGCCGTGCTCGGCCAGCGCCTTGGCTTCTTCAATCACTTTGGCTACGTGCAGCAGGGCCTTGGAGGGAATGCAACCCACGTTCAGGCAGACGCCACCCAGGGTGGAGTAACGCTCGACGATAATGGTATCCAGACCCAAATCGGCCGCACGGAAAGCAGCGGAATAACCGGCAGGGCCAGCACCCAGTACTACGACCTGGGTTTTGATTTCTTTACTCATCATGACCTCTTTGTCGTTCTTGTATCCCCGGACAGCGCAGTCTTATGCCTTCTTTTCCTTGCAAAACAAGAGGCCGCTGCAGCCGTGAAAAAAACGGGGCAAGTTTACGATCATGTTAATGAAATGAGAAGTAAAAAGGGCAGGCTCTGGGCCCGCCCTCTCACTTACAGGACCAGTCGACGAATGTCGGACAGCACGCCATTCATGGTGGTGATGAAGCGAGCTCCATCGGCACCATCGATCACGCGGTGGTCGTAGCTCAGAGCCAGCGGCAGCATCAGGCGCGGAGCGAACTCTTTGCCGTTCCACTTCGGCTTCATCTCGGACTTGGAGACTCCGAGGATGGCCACTTCCGGCGCGTTGACGATCGGGGTAAAGCTGGTACCGCCGATGCCACCCAGGCTGGAGATGGTGAAGCAACCGCCCTGCATGTCGGCAGCGGTCAGCTTGCCGGCACGGGCCTTCTTGGAGATCTCGGCCAGATCGCGAGACAGCTCCATGATGCCCTTCTTGTTAACATCGCGTACCACGGGGACAACCAGACCGTTGGGGGTATCAACCGCCACACCGATGTGGATGTACTTCTTCATGATCAGCTTGCTGCCATCTTCGGACAGGGAGCTGCAGAAGCGCGGGTGAGCTTCCAGCGCCTTGGCGGCGGCTTTCAGGATGAACACCAGCGGGGTGATCTTCACGTCGGCCTTCTGCTTCTCGAGCATCGCGTTCTGCTCTTTGCGGAACGCTTCCAGCTCGGTGGTATCGGCTTCGTCGAACTGGGTGACATGAGGGATCATGACCCAGTTGCGGTGCAGGTTCGGACCGGAGATCTTCTGGATGCGGGTCAGCTCGACCTCTTCCACATCACCGAACTTGCTGAAGTCTACTTTCGGCCACGGCAGTACGCCCAGACCGTTGCCACCGGCTACGCCGGCAGAGGCAGGAGCGGACTCGGCACGCTTGATGGCATCCTTCACGTAGGCTTGCACGTCTTCTTTGACGATACGGCCCTTGCGACCGGAGGCTTTCACCTTGGCCAGGTTGACACCGAACTCACGCGCCAAACGGCGTACCGCCGGAGAGGCGTGTACGTAAGCGTCGTTGGCAACGAAATCGGAAGAGGCAGCAGCCTGAGCAACCGGAGCCGGAGCCGCAGCAACAGGGGCAGCAGCGACCGGAGCGGCAGCTTGAGCAACCGGAGCGGCGACAGGCGCAGCGCCAGCCACTTCGAATACCATGATCAGGGAACCGGTGGAGACCTTGTCACCCGCCTTCACCTTGATCTCTTTGACCACACCGGCGAACGGCGCAGGCACTTCCATGGAGGCCTTGTCACCTTCCACAGCGATCAGGGACTGGTCGGCTTCAACCTTGTCACCCACGGCAACCATGATCTCGGTGACTTCGACTTCATCGCCACCGATATCCGGTACGTTGACATCTTTCGCGCCAGCAGCAACCGGGGCGGCGGCAGGAGCGGCAGACTGAGCCGGTGCAGCAGCAACGGCAGGAGCCGCGCCAGCCACTTCAAATACCATTACCAGAGAGCCGGTAGAAACCTTGGCGCCAGCGGCAACCTTGATCTCGACCACGCGACCGGCGAACGGCGCCGGCACTTCCATGGAGGCCTTGTCACCTTCCACGGCGATGATGGACTGGTCGGCTTCAACCATGTCGCCCACAGCAACCATGATCTCGGTGACTTCAACTTCGTCACCACCGATGTCCGGTACGTTGACATCTTTGCGAGCGGCAGTGACCGGTGCGGCGGCCGGAGCTACAGCAACAGGAGCGGCCACTTCTGCAGGAGCAGCAGCTCCTTCTGCTTCGAAGATCATGATCTGGGAACCGGTGGCGACCTTGTCGCCCACCTTGATCAGGATCTCTTTGACGATACCGGCAGACGGAGCCGGTACTTCCATGGAGGCCTTGTCGCCTTCTACCGCGATGATGGACTGGTCCAGCTCGACCTTGTCACCCACGGCCACCATGATCTCGGTGACTTCAACTTCATCGGCGCCGATATCCGGCACCATAATCTGTTTGGACATTGTGCTTTATCCTCTTGCGTCGATCCGCGTGACTGGCTGATGCCGCCACGCACATCTCGCGTTAACCGTTTTAAACCCTGGCAGGGTCGCACCGCATGACGGCGCGACCCTTGATCCACTTACGCGTACAGCGGGTTGACCTTGTCGGCATCGATGCCGTACTTGGCGATGGCATCGGCCACAACCTGCTTGTCGATCTCGCCGCGCTTGGCCAGTTCGGTCAGGGCAGCAACCACCACGTAGAACTCGTTCACTTCGAAGTGACGACGCAGGTTGGCACGGCTGTCGGAACGGCCGTAACCGTCGGTACCCAGCACGCGGTAGTTCTCGGTTGGAACGAAGGCGCGAACCTGGTCGGCGAAGGACTTCATGTAGTCGGTCGCAGCGATGGTGACTTCGGAACCCAGTACCTGAGCGATGTACGGTACGCGAGCTTCGGCTGTCGGATGCAGCATGTTCCAGCGATCCGCGTCCTGACCATCACGAGCCAGCTCGTTGAAGGAGGTGACGCTGAACACATCGGAGCCCACGCCATATTCGCTTGCCAGGATCTGGGCGGCAGTGCGCACGTGACCCAGGATGGAACCACAACCCAGCAGCTGCACTTTCGCCTTGGCACCGGCTACGGATTCCAGCTTGTAGATACCCTTACGGATGCCTTCCTCGGCGCCTTCCGGCATGGCCGGCATGGCGTAGTTCTCGTTCAGGGTGGTGATGTAGTAGAACACGTTCTCCGGGTTCTCACCGTACATGCGGCGCAGGCCGTCCTGTACGATCACCGCCACTTCATAGGCGTAGGACGGGTCGTAGGAGATGCAGTTCGGGATGGTGCCGGCCAGGATATGGCTGTGACCATCTTCGTGCTGCAGACCTTCGCCGTTCAGGGTAGTACGACCGGAGGTTGCACCCAGCAGGAAGCCACGGGCTTGCTGGTCACCGGCTGCCCACGCCATGTCGCCGATCCGCTGGAAGCCGAACATGGAGTAGTAGATGTAGAACGGGATCATCGGGCAGTCGTTGGTGCTGTAAGAGGTCGCAGCAGCCAGCCAGGAGGACATGGCGCCCAGCTCGTTGATGCCGTCTTGCAGAACCTGACCCTGCTTGTCTTCCTTGTAGTAGGAGACGATGTCGCGGTCTTGCGGGGTGTACTGCTGACCGTGCGGGCTGTAGATACCGATCTGGCGGAACAGACCTTCCATACCGAAGGTACGGGCTTCGTCAGCCAGGATCGGAACGATGCGCTTGCCGATGGACTTGTCTTTCAGCATCACATTCAGGGAACGCACGAACGCCATGGTGGTGGAGATTTCGCGCGCCTGTTCACCCAGCAGCGGAGCGAAGGCATCCAGCGCCGGGATTTCCAGCTTGTCGGTGCTCTCGCGCAGACGGGTCGGCAGGTAGCCTTTCAGGGCCGCACGACGAGCGTGCAGGTATTTGTGCTCTTCGCTGCCGGCTTCGATCTTCAGGTAAGGCAGGTCGGCCAGCTGCTCGTCGGCCACCGGCAGGTTGAAGCGGTCACGCAGGTGACGCACGGAGTCCAGCTCCATCTTCTTGACCTGGTGAGCGATGTTCTTGCCTTCGGCCGCTTCGCCCATGCCGTACCCCTTGATGGTCTTGGCCAGGATAACAGTCGGCTTGCCCTTGGTCTGGGTCGCTTTGTTGAAGGCAGCGAACAGTTTGCGAGGATCGTGACCACCACGGTTCAGGGCGAAGATCTCCTCGTCGGTCATGTCTTTGACCAGCGCGGCAGTTTCCGGGTAACGGTTGAAGAAGTTCTCGCGGATGTAGGCACCGTCGCGGGACTTCATGGTCTGGTAGTCACCGTCCACGGTCTCGTTCATCAGCTGGATCAGCTTGCCAGAGGTATCCTTGCGCAGCAGCTCATCCCACTTGCGACCCCAGATAACCTTGGTAACGTCCCAGCCGGCGCCGGCGAACAGGCCTTCCAGCTCGTTGATAACCTTGCCGTTACCAACAACCGGGCCATCCAGACGCTGCAGGTTGCAGTTGACCACGAACACCAGGTTGTCGAGCTTTTCACGCACGGCAACAGTCAGGGCACCTTTGGCTTCCGGCTCGTCCATCTCGCCGTCACCCAGGAAGGCGTAAACGGTCTGCTCGGAGCAATCCTTGATGCCACGGTCGGTCAGGTACTTCAGGAAGCGAGCCTGATAGATGGCAGCGATGGGGCCCAGCCCCATGGATACGGTCGGGAACTGCCAGAAGTCCGGCATCAGTTTCGGGTGCGGGTAGGAAGGGATACCCTTGCCATCCACTTCCTGACGGAAGTTGTCCAGCTGCTCTTCGGTCAGACGACCTTCGGCGAAGGCACGGGCATAGATACCCGGGGAGATGTGACCCTGGAAGTAAACCAGGTCACCACCATCCTTCTCGTTGCGAGCACGGAAGAAGTGGTTGAAGCAGACATCATAGATGGTCGCAGAAGAAGCGAAGGAAGACATGTGACCGCCCAGGTCCAGGTCTTTCTTGGAGGCGCGCAGCACGATCATCATGGCATTCCAGCGGATGATGGCGCGAATGCGACGCTCCATCTCCAGATCGCCCGGGTAGTCCGGCTCTTCGCTGGACGGAATGGTGTTGATGTAATCGCGGTTTGCCTTGGCAGCCACGTCCACACCGCTTGCGCGGGCTTTCTCGGCCAACTGTTCAAGGATGAACTGAGCGCGTTGGGGACCCTCTTCACGCAGCAGGGATTCCAGAGAGGCAAGCCACTCCAGCGTTTCTATCGGGTCCACATCGTTCTTCAGGATATCAGACATGGCTGGTTCCTATTTTGTTGTGATTGCACGGCATTGCACGGCGAAGGGCGCAAGCATTCGACAATAAAGCCTTGTGGGATTAGTTTTCCTGCTGACGGATCCGACGCATGGATCGCTGGATCCGGCTGTCTTCCCTCTGCATATCCAACAAGGTGTCCTCGATAAAGGCCAGATGCTCATGACAAGCTGTTCTGGCCCGCTCCGGAGCCCCCGACAGGATGGCTTCGATCAGATTCGCACGATGGCGTCTGATCTTGGCTACCACTCCCGGGCGGCGATTCAAAATCTCGTTATTTCTCAGAATGTTCTGCTCAAGCATCGGGCTCATGGCCCGCAGCAGATGCAGCAGCACCACGTTGTGGGACGCCTCGGCCACCGCCAGATAGAACTGGGTAACGGCTGCCGATTCAGCCACCAGCGAACCTAACTGGCCCGCCTCTTCGATGGTGGTCTGCACCTGACGAATGCGTTCGAAATCAGCACCGGTACCCCGCAACGCAGCATAGTAGGCGCAGATGCCTTCCAGTGCGTGACGAAACTCCAGC
This sequence comes from Aeromonas sp. SCS5, assembly GCF_001887375.1. Classification (NCBI taxonomy): domain Bacteria; kingdom Pseudomonadati; phylum Pseudomonadota; class Gammaproteobacteria; order Aeromonadales; family Aeromonadaceae; genus Aeromonas; species Aeromonas sp. SCS5. Next base: position 190,737 of record NZ_LFCS01000009.1, on the reverse strand, counting down.
AGGTCATACTGGGCTTCCGGGTGAGTGCTGAGCAGTTCGAACAGAGGATCGGCGATCCCCTTGCTCAGGGCATTCTGCACATAAGTGCCACCGCCCTGACGGCGATAGAGCAACCCGCGAGCTTCAAGTCGCTGGATGGCTTCGCGCAGGGATGGGCGCGATACCTGAAACTGGATGGCGAGTTCGCGTTCGGGAGGCAATTTCTGCCCCGGCTGCAAACTTCCTTCCAGAATCATCTGTTCCAGCTCGGCGACAATGGAGTCGGCCAACTTGGGTTGCGTAATCTTGCGATAGGGCATGAGGCTACTTTGTTAAATTGGTATTACCAATTTCATGAATGGGGCGAAAATTAGCAGAGGCCTTGTCAAAAGTCCACTCAAAAGATGATCTGAATCAAGAATCACCACCACCCAATAAGAGGTAAAGCGGGGTAAACATGATTTGGCTCATAGAAATTGGTCTTACCAATATTCTTGAGCAAGCTCACAAATAACATTTGTGCAACCACAAACAAAAATGGCCTGCCATAGAGGCAAGCCATTGATTTTAAAACCCAAACTAAATTTGATTATTTACTTTAACTATTGAGCATCTCACGGAAGCGTGACCACTGAAAACTCTCCCCCGGATCCGTTTTACGCCCTGGTGCGATATCGCAATGGCCGACAATTTTTTCCATGGTGACCGCCGGGTAACGGGCGGAGATGGCTCGGGTGAGCCCCGCCAGTGCGAAATATTGCGCATCTGTATAGGGGATTTCGTCCGTCCCCTCCAGCTCGATGCCGATGGAGAAGTCATTGCAGGCCTCCCTCCCCTGCCAGCTCGATACTCCGGCGTGCCAGGCGCGCGCGCCAAATGGCACATATTGCACCAGCTCGCCATCGCGGCGGATCAGGCAGTGAGCCGAGACCCGCAGCTGATGGATACCGGCAAAATAGGGATGGGCTGCGGGCTCGAGGCGTCCCATAAAAAGGTCGTCGATAAAGGGGCCGCCAAACTCCCCTGGCGGCAGGCTGATGCCATGCACCACCAGCAGGGAGATATCTTCCGGCGCTGCCCGCTCATTGTGGTGGGGAGAAGGAACCCGGCGAGCCTGCTGGCACCAGCCGGCATCATCGATGGAGAAAATGGGGTCAGAATGGGTCATCGGCTACTCGATACGGGTTGAACAGAAAAGCGCGATCCGGGCTGGCATCTTGTCACCAAGCCGCTGAATCAGTGGAAAATTGTGTGTTAGGCTGAGTCATCTTCCGCTCGCAATGGATGGGATATGCAGCACACGGCACGCTGGATGTGGTTACTGGCCTGGCTCTCTCTGATGGGTCTGCTGACCCTCTATTTTCACTCCCGCAGCCAACCCAGCGTCACCGCCAGCGGCGAACTGTTGCTGCAAGCCGACCAGAGCGGCCACTATCGTCTGGAGGGTGCCATCAACGGCTACCCGGTGCAACTGCTGCTCGATACCGGTGCCACTCGTGTCACCATCCCGCAGCAGGTTGCCAAGCGGCTGGGTCTGACAGCCCGCGGCAGCAGTCAGGTCAATACGGCTGCGGGTCAGATCCGGGTCGGCAACGGCACCATCGAAACGCTGGCGATGGGGCCATTGACCTTGTACGATTTGGCCATCTTTATCAATCCGGCGGCTGAGGGCGACGAGGTGCTGGTTGGCATGAACGTCCTGGGTCGGCTGGAGCTGGTTCAAAAAGAGCGGCAACTGCTGCTCAGACCCTTGCAGGAATAAGGCATGTTTCAACAGGATGTCAGCCGCGCCGTACGCGCCGCACTACTCGAAGATCTGGGCGATGCCCTCACTACGCTCGACCAACCGGACGCCAGCGCCGATATCACGGCCCAGCTGATCCCGGCCGACCGGATGGCCAGTGCCCGGGTCATCACCCGTGAGGCCGGTGTATTCTGCGGCCAGCCATGGGTCGACGAGGTGTTCGTACAACTCGGCGGCGAGGTGAAGGTGGAGTGGAAGGTGCAAGATGGCGAGATAATATCCCCCAATCAGGAGCTGTTCCGCCTCCATGGTCCAGCCCGCTTGCTGCTGACTGGCGAGCGCAATGCGCTGAACTTCGTCCAGACCCTCTCCGGCGTTGCCACTCTCACCGCTCGCTATGTCGACGAGCTGGAGGAGACCGACTGTCGGCTGCTCGACACCCGCAAGACTATCCCGGGCCTGCGCACGGCCCAGAAGTACGCCGTCACCTGTGGCGGCGGCAAGAACCACCGCATCGGTCTCTACGACGCCTATCTCATCAAAGAGAACCATATCCTTGCCTGCGGCGGCATTGCCGAAGCGATTAATGAGGCTCGTCATCTCAATCCGGGCAAACCGGTAGAAGTGGAGGTCGAATCGCTGGCCGAGCTGGAACAGGCGCTGGCGGCCAACGCCGATATCGTGATGCTGGACAACTTCGATGTTGCCATGATGCGTGAGGCAGTCGCCATCAATCAGGGACGGGCCAAGCTGGAAGTATCCGGTAATGTCACCCTCGATACCCTGGCCGAATTTGCCGCCACCGGCGTCGATTTTATCTCGGTCGGGGCGCTGACCAAGCATGTGCGGGCGCTCGACCTCTCGATGCGTTTTATCTGACAGGAAGATGCACGCCATCCCGTCGTAAACGGGAAGATAGATAACAGATCATGGACTTGCAAAAGGCGCCTCCGGCGCCTTTTCTTTATGGCAGGAACCCTCTGCATAAGGAGTGTGATAGCGGGCCCTTTACAACCGGTAAAAAGAGTCGATAGAAACTGCTTGCTATATGATTTTCATCATGTTTTTAGCAAATGACAGAAAAGTGGTTAACAAAGGCAGCGATCTCTGTTGCCACCCTTGATAGCTCGGATAAGATACTGACGTGTGGATGATTTTCCATCGGCACTTCCCAGGAACCAAGGACAAAAGGATATTTGAAATGAAGAAACAATCAGGTTTTACCCTTATCGAACTGATGATCGTGGTCGCGATCGTGGCGATTCTGGCGGCGGTAGCCCTGCCGGCGTATCAAAGCTATACAAATAAAGCAAAATTTTCAGAGGTCATTTCTGCAACAGGCCCAGCAAAGACAGCAATAGAAGTGTGTTATCAAACAACTGACGGAAGTAATTGTGCTGCAGCTGCTGCTGCTGCTGTATCTGGCGCATTTAACACAGCAAAAGTCGCAAGTGTCACAGCCTCCGTTTCAGGCGGAGCACCAACTATTACAGCCGTTGGCACCTCCGCAGCAGCCGGAACTTACACAATGACAGGCACAGTCAATGCGACCACCAAGCAAGTAACATGGGCAGGGACCTGCACTCCTGCAGACCTCTGCTAACGCATGACATCTAGCCCCAATAGCGGCCTGGCATTAAGCCTGGCCGCCTCTTCACTGATAAGTGAGGAGGACTCCCAGCGCTATCTGAGCCAGGCCAAGGCCCAGCGTAAACCCTTTGTAACCTTCCTGATCGAAAACGAGATCCTTGAGAGCAAAGCTCTCGCCGATTTTTGCGAGCTGGAGTATGGGGTACCTCTGCTGGATCTTGCTGCCTTCGATTTGGCCGAGATCCCGCAGAAGTACCTCAATCAGAAGCTGATTGAGAAGCATCATGTGCTTCCCATATACACCCAAGGGCACACTCTCTATATCGCCATGTCGGATCCGACCAATGTGTCGGCACTGGAAGATTTCGGCTTCAGCTTTGGCCTGCATACCGAAGCGCTGCTGGTCGAAGAGAACAAGCTCACAGCGGCAATAGGAAAATTGCTGGAGAGCGAAAGCGATGCCCTCGGAATGGAGGATATCGATGAATCTGAAATCTCCGACCTCGAAGTATCCGATGAGAGCAGTCGACTGGATGAAAGCGTCAACACCGCTGATGATGATGCCCCAATAGTCAAATACATCAACAAGATCATGATGGATGCCATCAAGCGTGGCGCCTCCGACCTGCACTTTGAACCCTACGAGCAGAAATACCGCATTCGCTTTCGTATCGACGGCATCCTGCATGAAGTGGCAACCCCGCCAGTCAATCTGGCCAACCGCTTCTCGGCACGCCTAAAGGTCATGGCGCGACTCGATATCGCAGAGCGGCGGCTGCCTCAGGATGGCCGTATCAAGCTGAAGCTGTCTCGCAACAAGTCGATGGATATGCGGGTCAACACCCTGCCCACCATGTGGGGTGAGAAAATTGTTATTCGTCTGCTCGACTCTTCGGCAGCCCGCCTCAACATTGAACAGCTTGGTTTTGACGATCGCCAAAAGGCGCAATATCTGCGTGCACTCTCCAAGCCGCAGGGAATGATTCTGGTGACTGGGCCTACTGGCTCCGGTAAAACTGTGTCGCTCTATACCGGCCTAAATATTCTCAACACCACCGAGGTAAACATCTCCACCGCCGAAGATCCGGTGGAGATCAACTTGCCCGGCGTCAATCAGGTGCAGGTCAACCCCAAGGCTGGTCTCACCTTTGCCAGCGCCCTGCGCTCCTTCTTGCGGCAAGACCCGGATGTGGTGATGGTGGGGGAGATCCGCGATCTCGAAACCGCAGAAATCGCTATCAAGGCAGCGCAGACTGGCCATCTAGTACTCTCCACCCTGCACACAAACTCAGCCGCCGAAACCCTCACCCGGATGATGAACATGGGGGTACCGGCCTTTAATATCGCCTCCTCGGTGACCCTGATCATGGCCCAGCGGCTGGCACGCAAACTGTGTGACCACTGCAAGGCTCCCGAAGTAGTGCCGGAAGCTGAACTACTGGAGCTGGGTTTTACTCAGCAACAACTGGCGGCGGGGCTGCGACTGTTCAAACCGGTCGGCTGCAAGGAGTGCTCGGGCGGATACAAGGGGCGAGTCGGTATCTACGAGATCATGCTGATGTCGGAAAACATCGCAAAACTGATCATGCAAGGGGCCAACTCGCTACAAATAGCGGCTATAGCCCAGAAAGAGGGGATGCGTACCTTGCGTATGTCCGGATTGGAAAAAGCTCGCCTTGGCGTCACCAGTCTGGCAGAGGTCAACCGTGTGACAACGAATTGATTGCTCATCCCGATAGCAGGCATCAGAGTGCATAAACACGGGTAAAAGATATTGACCGGGTAACTGTCAGCCGCTTATTAGGCAAGACATCAAATCCGACGGTTCAGGGGTTATCCTCTTCCCTCCAGTCCATTTGCAGGATGCATCGATGGCAACGCTGACCAAGAAAACCAATGCCCCGAAAAAAGTCTTCGCCTTTCGCTGGCAAGGGGTAAACCGCAAAGGACAAAAAGTCTCTGGCGAGCTTCAGGCCGAGAACATAGCCACAGTGAAGGCAGAGCTGCGCAAGCAGGGCGTCAATGTCACCAAGGTTGCCAAGAAGAGTCAGGGGCTCTTCTCCAAGGGCGGCGCCAAGATCAAACCGATGGATATTGCCATCGTATCGCGCCAGATCACTACCATGCTCTCCGCTGGCGTTCCTCTGGTACAAAGCCTGCAAATCATCGCCCGCAGTCATGAAAAGGCATCTATGCGCGAACTGATGGGGGAAATTGCTGCCGATGTCGAAACCGGCACTCCCATGTCGGAAGCACTGCGCCGTCATCCTCTCTATTTCGATGACCTCTATTGCGATTTGGTTGAAGCTGGCGAGCAGTCCGGCGCACTGGAAACCATCTATGACCGCATCGCCACCTACCGCGAGAAATCAGAAGCTCTCAAGTCGAAGATCAAAAAGGCGATGTTCTACCCAACCATGGTTATCCTGGTTGCGATTGTCGTTACCTCCATCCTGTTGCTCTTCGTCATCCCGCAATTCGAAGATATCTTCAAAAGCTTCGGTGCAGAGCTGCCTGCATTTACGCAGTTTGTTATCGGCATCTCCCGCTTTATGCAGAACTGGTGGTATGTTTTCTTCGGCGGAATCGCGCTGGCCATCTTTCTCTATGTCCGTGCCTGGCGAGCCTCCCAGAAGGTAAAAGACAATACCGACAAGTTTGTGCTCACTATTCCGGTAGTCGGGATGATCCTGCACAAAGCTGCCATGGCCCGCTTTGCCCGAACCCTCTCCACCACCTTCTCGGCCGGTATCCCGCTGGTCGATGCCTTGGTTTCAGCTGCTGGTGCCTCCGGTAACTACGTCTATCGCTCCGCCGTGATCGCCATTCGCAACGAGGTGGTCGCCGGCATGCAGATCAACGTTGCTATGCGTACCGTGGATCTTTTCCCCGACATGGTGATCCAGATGGTGATGATCGGCGAGGAGTCCGGCGCCATCGATGATATGCTCTCCAAGGTCGCTACCATCTTTGAACAGGAGGTAGACGACCTGGTCGATGGCCTCACCAGCCTGCTGGAACCTCTTATCATGGTGGTACTGGGGGTGCTGGTTGGCGGTATGGTGGTTGCCATGTATCTGCCCATCTTTAAACTGGGGTCAGTTATCCACTGACCTCCAACCAATCCGAGACACCATGTTGTTGATCACTGATGTTTTCCATAGCCTCCCCTGGCTCTACTTCTCGCTGGTTTTTATCTTCTCCCTGATGATCGGCAGCTTTCTCAACGTGGTGATCCATCGGTTGCCCATTATGTTGGAACGAGAATGGCAGGCTGAATATCGAGGCTACTTCACCCCCGAGGAAGAGCAAGCAACCGAACCGCGCTACAACCTGATGGTGCCGCGCTCGGCCTGCCCCCATTGCGGCCATGCCATCACAGCACTGGAAAATATCCCGCTGTTGAGCTGGCTCTGGCTCAAGGGGCGCTGTGGTGAGTGCCAAGCCCCTATTTCGGCCCGCTATCCGCTGGTTGAACTATTTACAGCCCTCCTCTCGGTGGCCGTAGCCATGGTGATTTCACCGGGTTGGGGTACCCTTGCCGCCCTGCTACTGACCTGGGTACTGGTGGCCCTCACCTTTATCGATCTCGACAAGATGTTGCTGCCAGATCAGCTGACCCTGCCGCTGCTATGGGGCGGTTTGCTGTTCAACCTGAGCGGTGGTTTTGCACCGCTTGCTGATGCTGTGATCGGTGCCATGGCTGGATATCTGGTGCTCTGGAGCCTCTACTGGGCTTTCAAACTGCTGACCGGCAAGGAAGGGATGGGGTATGGCGACTTCAAGTTGCTGGCGGCACTGGGGGCCTGGCTCGGCTGGCAGGCACTGCCGATCATACTGCTGCTCTCATCTTTGGTTGGTGCCATCATCGGCATCTCGCTCATTGCCCTGCGCAAACACCATCAGGGTAACCCCATCCCCTTTGGCCCCTACCTCGCCATCGCGGGCTGGATTGCGCTGCTATGGGGCGATACCATCACCCGCTGGTATCTCACAACCATCCTCTGAAACAGGCGCTCTGACTCATGTATGTAGTTGCAATAACCGGCGGCATCGGCAGCGGCAAAACCACCATTGCCAACCAGTTTGCCGAGCTGGGCATCGACGTCGTGGATGCCGATGTGATTGCCCGCGAGGTCGTTGAGCCCGGCACCCCAGCTCTTGCAGCCATCGCCGACCACTTTGGCCCTGATGTCATTACCCCCGACGGTCAGCTGGATCGCCGCCGCCTGCGCGAACGGGTTTTCAGTGATCCGTCGGCCAAAGCATGGCTCAATGCCCTGCTCCACCCCCTCATTCGCAGCGAGATGCAGCGCCAGTGTGCCGCAGCCCGCTCCCCCTACTGTCTGCTGGTCGTGCCGCTACTGGTGGAAAACAAGCTCACCGGCCTTGCCAATCGGGTACTGGTGGTCGATGTGGACGAGGCGACCCAAATCGAGCGCACCTGCCGCCGGGATGGTGTTACCTCCGAGCAGGCCAAGGCCATCATCGCGGCACAGGCGAGCCGGTCGGAGCGCCTGGCAGCGGCGGATGATGTCATCGAGAACGCCAATGGCAGCGAAATGGCGATAAAAGCGCGGATTTTAGCGCTGCACGAAACATATCTGGCATTTGCCTCTCAACAAGCTGGTTAACAGTGAGTACACTAGGCCGGATTTATGGCTGGCCAGGATTAGGCATGATTTACGATTTCCCCCTCAATGAAAAAAGCCGGACCTATCTTCGTCTGGAATCCCTGTTTTCCCAGATCCGCGACAATCTGGAGAACGACCAGCCCTGGGCTCATATCGCCTTCTTCAAAGGGTTGTTCGATCTGCAGGAGCTGCTGGAGCGTGGTGACCTGCGTGCCGACCTGATCAAGGATCTCGAGCGTCTCGGCCAGCGCCTGAGCCACTGGGCCAGCCTGCCCGACGTCGATCTGGAGCAGATCAAGCAAATGCAGCACGAGAGCAGCCAGCTCTCCCGCAGCCTGCTCAACTCCCCGCGTCCCGGCGCGCGCCTGAAAGAGGATCGCCTGCTCGGCTCCATCCGTCAGCGCTTCTCCATCCCGGGTGGCCTGTGTGCCTTCGACGTACCGCAGTTGCACCACTGGCTCGGTACGCCAGCCATTACCCGCCATCAGCAGATGCAGCTGTGGCTGAGCGACATCACCCTGCTGATGAATGCCATCACCCTGTTGCTGCGCCTGTGGCGCGAATCAGGCAGTTTCAGCGAGCAGGTAGCGACCAATGGTTTCTTTCAGGACACCGCCGAGAGCGCCGAGCTGATCCGCATCAAGCTGCCGGGTAACCTCTGCTGCTACCCCACCCTGAGCGGCCACAAGAACCGCTTCGCGCTGCGCTTCCTGCCAACCGGCGAGCAGCAAATTGGCGATGTGCCATTCCAGCTAGCCTGCTGCTAGGGAGTGCTTATGATCACCAAGGTAAAGTGCCCGACCTGCCAGAGCGAAGTGGAATGGGGCCCGCAGAGCCCGTTTCGCCCCTTCTGCAGCAAGCGCTGCCAGCTGATCGATCTCGGCGAGTGGGCCGATGAGGAGAAGCGGATCCCCGGGGAGATCAACCCTGACCTGCTACCAGAGCCGGAAGAGGGTGACCAGTGGCTATAAGCCAGAGGTCGCTCGATTCTGCAAAGTAAAAAGGGCCATACGGCCCTTTTTTCATAGCTAGATAACGGCAGGTTACGCTTGAGCCGCCTGCAGGCGCGCCACTATCGGACCGTTGGCATCGGGGAAGTGGTAGTTGTGCAGTTCGGCGACCGGCACCCATAAACACTCCTGACCCTCTTTACCAAAGGGTTCACCGCTGAAACGGGTCACCTTCCAGATATCAAGCAGTACCTGCTTCTCCGGGTAGTCGTGATGCAGCTCCATGAAGGGAGCACAATCCTGCACCCGGATCCCGATCTCTTCCCACAGCTCCCGATCCAGCGCGGTCAGCAGATCCTCACCGGACTCCACCTTGCCACCGGGAAACTCCCAGCGATCGCCCTGATGGCGGTCGGAGGAACGCTTGGCAATGAAGATATCGCCTTGCTCGTTCTCGATGACGCCAACGGCCACCCAGATCCGTTTTTTCTGTTCCATCAATTACCTCTGTTCGCTTGTTGCCACCAATAACAAGGCGGGCACTGGGCCCGCCTTTTATGGCATCGGGTCGATCAGGTCAACTGACCGTGGCAATGCTTGTACTTCTTGCCGGAGCCGCACGGGCAGGGATCGTTGCGGCCGATCTTCTGCTCGTCACGCACGAAGGTGGTGTGACCCTCGGCAGCACTTTCCTCTTCGTCCGCCAGCTGGTTCTCGGCAGCCGCGTGGGTGTAGGTACGGGGGGCAGACTCGGCCTGCTGGCGCTGCTGCTCTTCCATCGCCTCCACATCGCGCTCCTGCACCTGAACACGGCTCAGGATGCTGACCACGTCGCGCTTGAGGGTTTCCAGCATCTGGGTGAACAGATCGAAGGATTCGCGCTTGTACTCCTGCTTGGGGTTCTTCTGGGCGTAGCCGCGCAGATGGATGCCCTGACGCAGGTGATCCATGGCTGCCAGGTGCTCTTTCCAGAGGCCATCCAGAGTCTGCAGCATCACCGCTTTCTCGAAGTTGCGCAGCACCTCTTTGCCGACCAGCTCCTCCTTGTGGGCGTAGAGCTTGGTGGCTTCGTCCAGAATGCGCTCGCGCAGCTTCTCTTCGTACAGCTTGTCATCTTCCGCCAGCCACTGTTGCAGCGGCAGGTCGAGGGCGAAGTCGGACTTCAGGCGAGCTTCCAGACCCGGTACATCCCACATCTCCTCCAGAGACTGGGGCGGAATGTACTCATCGATGATGGCGCCATAAACGTCATCGCGGATAACGTGAATGGTCTCGGAGATGTCGTTGGTATCCAGCAACTCGTTGCGCTGCTCGTAAACCACCTTGCGCTGGTCGTTGGCAACGTCATCAAACTCCAGCAGGCTCTTGCGGATATCGAAGTTGCGACCTTCCACCTTGCGCTGGGCGTTTTCGATCGCCTTGGTGACCCACGGGTGCTCGATGGCCTCACCCTCTTCCATGCCCAGCTTCTTCATCATGCCGGTCACGCGATCGGAGGCGAAGATCCGCATCAGGGTATCTTCCATGGAGAGATAGAAACGGGAGGAGCCCGGGTCCCCCTGACGACCGGAACGGCCGCGCAGCTGGTTGTCGATACGACGGGATTCGTGACGTTCGGTACCGATAATGTGCAGACCGCCGGCAGCCAGCACCGCATCGTGACGCACCTGCCATGCCGCTTTCAGCTCGGCAACCTGTGCCTCGGTCGGATTCTCCAGCTTGGCGATCTCCGCCTGCCAGTTACCGCCCAGCACTATATCGGTACCACGACCCGCCATGTTGGTCGCGATGGTGACCGCGCCAGTCTGGCCAGCCTGGGCAACGATCTCCGCTTCCATGGCGTGGAACTTGGCGTTCAGCACCTGGTGCGGGATCTTCTCCTTGTTGAGAATGCCAGAGAGCAGCTCGGAGTTTTCGATGGAAACGGTACCTACCAGTACTGGCTGGCCACGCTCCACGCACTCGCGAATGTCCTTGACGATGGCGGCATACTTCTCGTTGGCGGTCAGGTAGACCAGATCGCCCATGTCTTTGCGCACCATCGGCTTGTTGGTCGGGATAACCACGGTATCCAGGCCATAAATTTGCTGGAATTCAAAGGCTTCGGTATCAGCTGTACCGGTCATGCCCGCCAGCTTGTTGTACAGACGGAAGTAGTTCTGGAAGGTGATGGAAGCCAGAGTCTGGTTCTCGTTCTGGATCTTGACCCCTTCTTTCGCCTCGACCGCCTGATGCAGACCATCAGACCAGCGACGGCCCGGCATGGTACGGCCGGTATGCTCGTCGACGATGACGATCTCGTCCTTCTGCACGATGTAGTCGACGTTGCGCTCAAACAGGGTATGGGCGCGCAGACCGGCGTTGACGTGGTGCAGCAGGCTGATGTTGGTGGCGGAGAACAGAGAGTCGTTCTCATCGAGTAGCCCCTCTTTCTTGAGCAGCTCTTCCACGAAGATCTGGCCGTTTTCGGTCAGCAGCGCCTGACGGTTCTTCTCGTCTACCGTGTAGTGACCGTCGCCGGTGTACTCCTCGGTATCTTCCTTGTCCTGCTTGACCAGCAGCGGGATCAGCTTGTTGACGCGAATATAGAGCTCGGAGCTGTCTTCCGCCGGGCCGGAGATGATGAGCGGGGTACGGGCTTCGTCGATGAGCACCGAGTCCACCTCATCCACCAGCGCGTAGTTGAGCGGACGCTGGACGCGCTGCTCGGGCGAGAACGCCATGTTGTCGCGCAGGTAGTCGAAACCAAATTCGTTGTTGGTACCGTAGGTGATATCGGCCGCATAGGCATCACGCTTCTGGGACGCATCCATGCCCGGCACGTTGCACGCCACGGTCATGCCGAGGAAGGAGAACAGCGGGCGGTTTGCCTCGGCGTCACGCTTGGCCAGATAGTCGTTCACGGTCACGACGTGGACGCCGCGGCCGCTCAGGGCATTCAGATAAGCCGGCAGGGTCGCGGTCAGGGTCTTACCCTCACCGGTCTTCATTTCCGCGATGCGGTTGGAGTTCAACACCATGCCGCCGATCAGCTGCACGTCGAAGTGACGCATGCCAAATACCCGCTTGGAAGCTTCGCGCACAGTGGCGAACGCTTCCGGCAGCAGCTGCTCCAGGGTCTCGCCCTGCTCCAGACGCTGGCGGTACTCGGCCGTCTTGGCCTGCAGCTCGGCATCCGAGAGTGCCTCGAACTGCGGCTCCATGGCATTGATCTGTTTTACAATTTTGCGCAAAGCCTTGAGCGTTCTGTCGTTCCGGCTGCCGATAATCTTGGTAAGCAGTGTGCTAATCATGGGTACCAACTATTTCTGGTTATATAAAGCGTTCCGTCACTGGAACCTGAAGAAAAAACCTAACCCCGGCTGGCACTGAGAAAGCGTGCGGGGTTTACCTGACGACCATCTTTCAACACTTCGTAATGCAAATGGACCCCGGTCGCGCGACCGGTGCGTCCCATCAAGGCAATCTTCTGCCCCTGATCAACCAGGGTACCCACCTCGACCAGCAACTTGGAGTTGTGGGCATAGCGGGTGACCAGACCATTGCCGTGATTAATCTCCACCATGTTGCCAAATTCCGGATGACGGCCGGCCCAGCTGACAATGCCGGGTCCTGTGGCCAGAATGGGGGTCCCGGGTTTGCCACGGTAATCCACCCCTTTGTGCATCTTGGCACGCCCGTTGAACGGATCGACCCGTCCGCCAAAGCCGGACGAGACCCAGACTCGCTCCTGCTTGACCGGCGTGCCGGAAATAAAACCGGCATCGGTGATATGGTGATTCATGATGAAAGATTCAAGTACCGACAGCTGCTCTTCACGACTGCTGAGCTGTTGGCTGAGATGTTTCATGGAGGCTTGCAGCTCGTTGAGGCTCACTTCCAGATCTTCATCGTAAGAGGGGCCACCCATCGGGGGCAGCTCTTTGAAATTGAACTCTTCGGGATCGAGGTCGGCCTGCTCGGTCAGTCGTTCACCAAGGGCATTCAGGCGGCCAAGCTGGCCCTGCATGGTGCCCACCTGGGCTGCCAGCATCGCCAGCTGCTCGCGGGCCTCATCGCCACTCTGGTCTACGGAACGCTGTTCGGCCATTGCCAGCGCCACTTCCAGCGCATCCATCTTCTGCTGCCAGCTCTGCCAGAGCCAGCCGCCACCAAGGGCCAACAGGGAGAAAACAATACCGCCGACCCATGCCAGACGTTGTTTTGGTAAGTGCAACCTGCGTCGCTGCTTGCCGTGGAGGATCAGGGTAATGCTCATAGAAATCAGTCTGCTCGGTCAGGTGCGGCCATGGGCCTGCACGGGAAATAAAACCGGGAGATAGTCGGTATTAAAGGATGGAGTAAACAAATGACGGAACGTCGGTGCGGAGAGGGGACCGACGTTCCGTTGCACAGCTATCAGGCCAGAACCAGACCGTTATCGTAGTAAGCGATAGGCGCTTTGTCGCCCTCACCCTCGAAGGTCACCAGTTCCCAAGCCTCCTGCTCGGCCAGCAGGGCACGCAGCAGTTTGTTGTTCAGGGCATGCCCTGTCTTGTAAGCGCGGAACTCACCGATAATGCTGCGGTTGCACATATAGAGGTCACCGATTGCGTCCAGCATCTTGTGCTTGACGAACTCGTCCTCGTAACGCAGACCATCTTCGTTCAGCACCCGGTAGTCATCCAGTACCACGGCGTTTTCCAGGCTTCCGCCCAGCGCCAGATTCTGGGAACGCAGGTACTCGATATCACGCATGAACCCGAAAGTACGGGCGCGGCTGATCTCTTTCACGAAGGAGGCACCGGAGAAATCCAGTACACAACGCTGGTTGCGCCCTTCAAAGACCGGATGCTGGAAATCGATCTCGAGATCCATCTTGAAGCCGTTGCGATAAGGGTGGAATTCCGCCCACTTGTCGCCATCTTCAACCCGGATGCTCTTCTTGATCCGCACAAACTGCTTGGCAGCATTTTGCTCACGGATCCCGACTTCCTGCAGCAGGTAGATAAAGGGATGCGCACTGCCATCCATTACCGGGATCTCGGGCGCGTCAACCTCGACGTAGAGGTTGTCGATCCCCATCCCGGCCAACGCGGCGGAGAGGTGCTCAATGGTAGAGACACGCACGCCGGCTTCGTTGACCAGAGCGGTACAGAGCACGGTATCACGCACCTGATCGGCATTGGCTGGCAGCTCCACCACAGGATTCAGGTCGGTACGCAAGTAAACGATCCCTGTATTCACAGGAGCCGGACGGAATGTCATGGTGACTTTCCGGCCCGAATGCAGGCCGACGCCAGTCGCCTGAACACTCGTTTTCAAGGTTCTTTGTCTAATCATGGGTGTACCCTAAACAGCTTAAAATCCGGACCAGATGGTCGTTGGCAGGCCATCTTAGCACATTCCTTAAGCAACAGACAAACACGCCTCATAAGAGACTTAGTCTGCCTGCTTGCGCAGGAACGCCGGAATATCCAGATAATCCGGTTCACGACGGGCTTGCGGCTCGGCGTTAACCACCTTGGCCGGGGCTTCGTCCATCACGCGGCCCTGCATCATGTCGCTGACCAGCGGCTGACGTACCGGGCGCTCTTGCACCTGGCTGCTCTTGACCAGAGTGATGTCCGGCTTGCGCTCGGCACCGATACCGGTAGCAACCACTGTCACGCGCAGTTCGTCGTGCATTTCCGGATCGATTACGGTACCCACTACTACAGTGGCGTTCTCGGAAGCGAAGGCCTTGACCGCGTTACCGACGGTTTCGAACTCTTCGATGGTCATGTCCATACCGGCAGTGATGTTGACCAGGATGCCGCGGGCACCGGCCAGATCCACGTCTTCCAGCAGCGGGCTGGAGATGGCCTTCTCGGCCGCTTCTTCGGCACGGTCATCACCGGAAGCGGAACCGGTCCCCATCATGGCGGTACCCATTTCGCGCATAACGGTACGCACGTCCGCAAAGTCGACGTTGATCAGGCCCGGACGGGTGATCAGCTCGGCAATGCCCTGTACCGCGCCAAGCAGCACATCGTTGGCAGCCTTGAAGGCGTCCAGCAGGGAGATACCACGACCCAGCACCTTCAACAACTTGTCGTTGGGGATGGTGATCAGGGAGTCGACGTTCTTGGAGAGCTCTTCGATACCGTGCGCAGCGAAGCCCATCCGCTTCTTCCCTTCGAAGGAGAACGGCTTGGTCACCACAGCAACGGTCAGGATGCCCATTTCGCGGGCCACTTCGGCCACGATCGGCGCAGCACCGGTACCGGTACCACCACCCATACCGGCAGCGATGAACACCATGTCGGAGCCGGTCAGCAGCTCACGCAGCGCTTCGCGATCTTCCATGGCCGCATCACGACCCACTTCCGGGTTGGCGCCAGCACCCAGACCCTTGGTGATACCACCGCCGATCTGCAGAGTGGTGTTGGCACTGGAGTTGCGCAGTGCCTGAGCGTCGGTGTTGACGGTAATGAACTCGACACCTTCGATGTTTTGACGAACCATGTGTTCGACAGCGTTGCCGCCGCCGCCACCTACACCGATCACTTTAATGACGGCTTCGTCAGTGTGGCTATCCATAAATTCAAACATGTTGTCTCTCCGCTTTATTTGCCTGACTCAGCAAAATTCTTAAAACTCGCCACGCAGCCAGTTGCTGACCCGTTTGACCAGACCACCGACGCTTGCCTTGGCGGCATATTCTTTGTTGCTACCTGTTGCCTGATGTGTACGGCCGTACTGCAGCAACCCGACCGCAGTCGAGTACACCGGCGCCTGCACATAATCACTCAAGCCACGAATATTCATGGGCTCCCCTACCCGAACCTGGCTCTGGAAGATCTGCTCTGCACACTCCACAATGCCTTCGATCTGGGCAGCGCCGCCGGTCAAGACCACACCGGCTGCCAGCTGATGCTTGACCCCCTGCGCTTTCAATTCGCTTTGTACCCGCACCAGCTCATCATTCACCATGGAGAGCAACTCGGTGTAGCGGGGCTCGATTACTTCAGCCAGTGTCTGCCGCTGCAGGCTACGCGCCGGACGACCGCCGACACTGGGCACTTCAATATTGTCTTCCTTGCTGACCAGACGACCGAGGGCGCAGCCGTAGCGCACCTTGATCGCTTCTGCGTCGAGCGGCGGCGTGCCGAAGGCGTAGGCGATGTCGCTGGTCACAGTGCTGCCAGCGTACGGGATCACCTTGGTGTGGCGCAGGGCGCCGCCGGTAAACAGCGACATGTCCATGGTGCCACCACCGATGTCTACCACGCAGACACCCAGCTCTTTCTCGTCTTCAGTCAGCACCGCGTAGCTGGAGGCCAGCGCGGAGAAGATCAGCTGATCGACTCGCAGACCCACTTTTTCGACACACTTCTCGATGTTGCGAGCCATGTCGTTATGGCAGGTGATGAGATGCACCTTGGCCGCCATCCGTACACCGGAGAGACCAACCGGATTCTTGATCCCTTCCTGATAGTCGATGGCAAACTCCTGCGGCAGCACGTGCAGCACCCGCAGTTCATCCGAGAGGCGAACCGACTTGGCGGTGTGGATCACGTTGTCCACGTCTTCCTGAGTCACCTCTTCGTCAGAGATGGGTACCATGCCGGTCTCGTTGCGGCAGTCGATATGCTTGCCGGACAAGCCGAGGTAAACCGAGCTGATCTGGCAATCCGCCATCATCTCGGCCTCTTCCACCGCACGGCGCAGTGACTTGACCACGGAGTCGAGGTCGTTGACCCCGCCCTTCTCCATCCCGCGGGAAGCGTGACTGCCCATACCGATGACGTTCAGTTCACCGTCCGGCAATACTTCACCGACCAGAACCGCCACTTTGGTTGTGCCGATATCCAGTCCGACAATCAAATTCCTATCTGCGGTGTTGGTCATGCACTTTCTCTTCGCTCTTCTTCCAGCCAACTGCCACTCCGGTATCGTATCGAAGATCCACGTACGCAACCTGCGCACGGGGTTCGATAGCCGGGAAGGCATCGATAAACCGCTGCAACCGGAGTGCTATGTCGTTGCGCCCCAGAAACAGCTTGATATTGCCATCCAGGGTCAGTTCCCAGGCATGGCGGGGGGTCAGATTCACCCCCAGCAACTTGTATCCTTTGGCAGCCAGTTGCGCTTCGTACTGCCGACTCTCTTTCAACACCATGGCGGCCTGGTCATCCGGCCCCGACAGCTGCAACAGCGGTGTCTTGACCCGATCCGGTGCACTGAACACCTTGCCTTTGGTGTTGACGAAGCGGTTGCCGTTCCAACGCGCCGCCACGTCCTGTTCTGTCAGGTAGACCTTGATCTTGTTCGGCCACTTCTTGCGTACCGATACCGAGGCTACCCATGGCAAGGCATTAAGCCGTGCCTGCAATTCGTTAACATCCAACTCGAAGAAGTTGCGTGACTCTGCGCCATCCAGCACGGCCAGTCGCAGCTCTTCGGTTTCCAGATACTGGTGTTGCCCCTGCAGCAACAGCTCGCTCATGGGCAACCGGTTGGCATCCGTCAGCCAACCTTTAACATCCAGCGCAGTCCGGTAGCAGCCCCATATCACCAGCAGGAAAAACATCACGCCTGCGATGAAGCCGCCCTTGGTGCGCCCCTGTGCCCTTGCCTCCACCCGCTCGATCCCCGTGTAACGCGCTAAACCGGCCTTTTGACAGACCGGTTCGCCATTATATAGGCCCCGGCTTGGCGGTCAAAATACTCATTGGGCCCTCAGGCACCAGATTTCATGCTATCTATGCTCAATTTCATCTCGCCGAGACGACGGGCCAGTGCTCCGACGTTCCCCGCCCCCTGAGTCAGCACCAGATCCCCTTCGCCAACCAGGTCGGCCAGCACGGCCGGCACGTCATCGGGCGTGGCCACAAAGATGGGTTCCAGATTGCCGCGCGAACGGATGGAGCGGCACAGCGCACGACCGTCTGCCCCAGGGATCGGATCCTCGCCGGCAGCATAAACCTCCAGCATTACCAGCACGTCTACCTTGGAGAGCACGTCAGCGAAGTCTTCGTAAAGGTCGCGAGTGCGGGTGTAGCGATGCGGCTGGAACACCATGACCAGACGCTTCTCCGGCCAGCCGGCACGAGCGGCATTGATGGTCACCTTCACTTCGCTCGGATGGTGGCCATAATCGTCCACCAGCATCGCCTTGCCGCGACCGGTTTCGAACTCACCATACTGCTGGAAGCGGCGGCCTACCCCTTCAAACTTGGCCAGCGCACGGATGATGGCATCGTCGCTGACTCCGTCTTCCGTCGCGACAGCAATCGCCGCGGCAGCGTTCAAGGCGTTGTGGATCCCCGGCAAGTTGAGGGTTACCTGCAGCTCACCCGCATCTTTGCGGCGCACCCGGAAGCAGCTGTGGTTGGTGGTCTGGACAAAATCCAGTACCTGCACATCCGCATCGTCAGAGAGACCGTAGGTCAGGGTCGGGCGCGCAATCTCGGGCAACATGCCACGGATCACCGGATCATCGATGCAGACCACCGCCAGACCGTAGAAAGGCAGGTTGTGCAGAAACTCGATGAAGGTGGCCTTCAGCTTGGAGAAATCACCGCCGTAGGTGTCCATGTGATCCGCTTCGATGTTGGTCACGATAGAGACCATTGGCTGCAGATGCAGGAAGGAGGCGTCGCTCTCGTCCGCTTCGGCGATCAGATAACGGCTGCTGCCCAGGCGGGCATTGGTACCAGCGCTGTTGAGCAGGCCGCCGATAACGAAAGTCGGATCGCGGTCGGCTTCGGCATAGATGCTCGCCACCAGACTGGTAGTGGTGGTCTTGCCGTGAGTACCGGCGATGGCGATACCGTGCCGGAAACGCATCAGCTCGGCCAGCATCTCGGCACGGCGTACTACCGGGATCCGCAGTTCGCGGGCAGCCAGCAGCTCCGGGTTGTCCTGCTTGATAGCAGTGGAGACCACGACCACGCTGGCGCCGTTGACGTGCTCGGCGCTGTGGCCGGTAAAGATATGGGCGCCCAGAGCCTCAAGCCGCTCGGTAACCGCATTGCGAGCCAGATCAGAACCCGTTACCTGATACCCTTCGTTGGCAAGCACTTCGGCGATCCCGCCCATACCGGCACCACCGATGCCGATAAAATGGATGCGACGCACGCGGCGCATTTCGGGGATCACAGTACGCAGTTTTGCCAGTTCAACCTTGGTCATAATCGTCTCTTTAGTCTGCCGCAAGCCGTTTGCTCTCAAACGGCCTCATCTCACAGCATCAATCTACAAAGGGGTGAGGCTGCACGGCGTGGCCAGTGCAATCCCATCCTTACTCTTTATTTGTCTGCCCTGCTGCGAGTCGTTTGCACTCGTCAGCAACCCGCTCTGCCGCATCGGTAATGGCGACGCGACGGGCAGCCTTGGCCATGTTAAACAGCGTCTCCCTGCGCCCGGCGAGCCAGGAGAGACGCGCAGCCAGCGAGGCTGTGGTCAACTCGGACTGGGGCAGGAACTCGGCCGCCCCGCCATCGACCAGGGTCAAGGCGTTGCGGGTCTGGTGATCATCCACTGCATGGGGCAGCGGCACGAAGATGGCAGCCACACCAGCAGCAGCCACTTCGGAGACG
This sequence comes from Aeromonas sp. SCS5, assembly GCF_001887375.1. NCBI lineage: Bacteria > Pseudomonadati > Pseudomonadota > Gammaproteobacteria > Aeromonadales > Aeromonadaceae > Aeromonas > Aeromonas sp. SCS5. Next base: position 171,275 of record NZ_LFCS01000009.1, on the reverse strand, counting down.
GTCAGGGCTCCCGCCCGGCAGACCACCAGGTCGGCCCAGGCATAGGCTCCCGCCATATCCTTGATAAATTCGCTTACCTCGGCATTGATACCGTGCTGGGCATAGGCCGCGCTGACGGTGTCGCCATTGCCCTTGCCACACTGGTGACGCACCTCGATAGGCACACCGGCTGCAGCGACCGCTGCGGGCACCTGCTCGTTGAGCACGCGAGCCCCCAGACTTCCGCCCACGATCAGCAGATGCAACGGCTCACTGCTGCTTCGCAGTTGGGGATCCGGCAGTGCGACCACTTCGGGGCGAACCGGGTTACCCACCACGGCGGTGCGGCGGCTCGGCGCAAACGCCCCCGGGAATGCCATCAACACCCGCTTGGCGATACGCGCCAGCAGCTTGTTGGTCATACCGGCAGCTGCATTCTGTTCGTGCAGCAGCAACGGGATGCCGGAGAACCAGGCCGCCACGCCACCCGGGCCGGAGGCAAAGCCGCCCATGCCGAGCACTACATCCGGGCGAATGGTTTTGAGCACCTGACGCGCCTGCAGCACGGATTTCACGATGCGATAAGGGGCCGCCAGCAGCCGCTTGATGCCGTTGCCACGCACCCCCTGAATATCGATAAAGGAGATGGGATAGCCATGGGCAGGCACCAGCTCGGCTTCCATCCGGTCGGCGGTGCCCAGCCAGTGGACAGTCCAGCCCTGCTCCTTCAATCGATCGGCTACGGCCAGACCCGGGAAGACATGTCCCCCGGTACCACCTGCCATCACCAACAGCGTCTTGCTCACTAAACCTCCCGCACCCGCGCCTGGGCTGTCGCCTGACGCAACTCAAAATCGATTCGAATCAACATGCTCACTGCCACCGTCATGATGATGAGACTGGAGCCACCGTAACTCACGAGCGGCAAGGTCAACCCTTTGGTCGGCATCATGCCGCTGGCCGCGCCAACGTTAACGAAGGTCTGGAAACTGAACCAGATCCCGATACCGATGGCCAGATAACCGTCATAGAGGCGATCGGCAGCAAGAGCCTTGTGGCCCAGCTTCAACGCCTTGACCGCCAGTGCGAAGATCAGGAACAGGGCACCCAGCACACCGGCATAGCCGAGCTCTTCACCGAGGATCGCAAAGACGAAGTCGGTATGCGCTTCCGGCAGGTACTCCATCTTCTGGATGGAGTTGCCCAGCCCTTCGCCAAACCAGCTGCCGCGGCCAAACGCCATCAACGACTGGGTCAACTGGTAGCCGCTGCCAAACGGATCGGCCCAGGGATCCATAAAGGAGGTAACCCGCCGCATCCGGTAAGGCTCGACGATGATCAGCATCACCACGGCACCTACGCCAGCACCGATCAGGGTCAGGAACTGGCCGAGTCTGGCCCCCGCCAGAAAGAGCATGCCGAACGAGGTCACGAACATCACCACGGTAGAACCCAGGTCAGGCTGCAGCAGCAACAGGACGGCCAGCACCCCGAATACCGCCAGCGGCTTGAGGAAGCCAATCCAGGCTTCACGCACCTCGTTCTGGCGCCGCACCAGATAACCGGCCAGATAGACAAAGAGCGCCAGCTTGCCGAATTCGGCAGGCTGCAGGTTGAACGGGCCAAGCGGCAACCAGCGCACCGCACCGTTGACGTTGCGCCCCACCAGCAGCACCAGCACCAGCATCAGAATAGCCAGCAGCAGCATGGGGCCGTTGTGTTCCTGCCAGCGCGCCATCGGCACCTGCAGTACGAACCAGGAGATGCCGAGCGCCATCACCAGAAACATGGCGTGACGTTTCACGAACATGAAGGGATCGTCACCCAGAGAGATCCCCTCGGGGATCGAGGCGGATGCCACGATCACCACACCGAGCGCCATCAGCGCAAGCGCCAGCACGACCAGCTGCCGATCATAGAGACCGGCGGGACGCGCCGGTAACAACCAGCGCTGGAAAAGACCTGCTGCTGCGCGAAGGGCGTTCATAGCGCCATCACCATCTCGGTGAAGCGATCGCCGCGCACCTCGAACGACTTGAACTGATCCAGGCTGGCACAGGCGGGCGCCAGCAGCACCCAGTCACCGGGCCTGGCATCGGCAGCCGCCTTGGCAACGGCGGCAGCAAGGTCGGCAACCTGTTCGGTCTGCTCACCCAGCGCCAGCAGCACCTCGGCATCCTGGCCGAAGCAGTACATATGATCGATCTGGTTGCCCAGCAGCGCTTGAATGGGGCCAAAATCCTGCCCTTTGCCCTGACCACCGGCCAGCAGCAACAGACGACCCCTGACCGACTCGCGCACACCGGCCACGGCAGCCAGAGTCGCCCCCACGTTGGTCGCCTTGGAGTCATTGATCCAGCGCACCCCGTTCACCTCTCGTACGAAGCGGGCACGATGCGGCAGACCTTCAAAACGGCGTAGCACGGTAAGTTGCGCCGCGCGGGGAATGCCAACCGCATCGCACAGTGCCATGGCGGCAAGGGCGTTGGCCTGATTGTGGGCGCCGACAATCTTCATCTCGTCCACCGCGATCAGGGGCTCGCCATGCAGGGTCAGCCAGTAGCGGCCATCCAGCAAACAACGGCCATAACCATTGCAGTCGAGACCGAAGCTCTGCCACACCTGACCCACATCGGGCAGGGTCTGGGCATCGTCACGATTGACCAGAATATGTTTGGAGTTCTGATGGATCTCCATCTTGGCGGCGCGGTAATCGGCCATGCCCTGATAGCGATCCATATGATCTTCACTAAGGTTCAATACCACGGAGGCGGCAGCACGCAGGCTGTAGGTGGTCTCGAGCTGGAAGCTGGAGAGCTCCAGCACGCAGAGATCCATCGGCTGCTTGAGCAGATCGAGCGCCGGCGTACCGATATTGCCGCCTACTCCGACATTGAGTCCGGCTTCGGCAATCATCTCGCCCACCAGCGTGGTCACTGTGCTCTTGCCGTTGGAGCCGGTGATGGCGATGACCGGTGTCTGGGTCTCGCGCACAAACAGCTCGATATCCCCGATTATCTGCACACCACGCTCGGCAGCCGCTTTCAATTCGGGGGTCGCCAAGGCAATGCCCGGGCTCGCTACGATCATGTGTGCCTGCTTGAGCAGCTCTTCATCCAGCCCGTGGATAAGCTCCACTTCTGGCGGCAGCTGATCCTTGCCGGGCGGGTTGGCACGGGTATCCATCACCAGCGGCGTGACGCCACGGCCGAGGAAGTAGTCGACGCAGGAGAGTCCGGTTTTACCCAATCCGATGATGATGACCATGGCCTTACCTCACCTTCAGGGTGGCAAGACCCAGCAGCACCAGCACGAGGGTGATGATCCAGAAGCGCACGATAACGCGCGGCTCCGGCCAGCCCTTCTTCTCGTAGTGGTGATGGATCGGCGCCATGCGGAAAATCCGCACACCGCGCAGCTTGTATGAACCCACCTGCAGGATCACCGAGACGGTCTCCATCACGAAGACCCCGCCCATGATCACCAGCAGAAACTCCTGGCGCACCAGCACAGCGATGGTTCCGAGTGCACCGCCCAGCGCGAGTGAACCAACGTCGCCCATGAATACCTGTGCCGGATAGGTGTTGAACCAGAGGAAGCCCAGACCCGCACCGACGATGGCGGTACAGACGATCACCAGCTCGGAGGTATAGGGAACATAGGGAATATGCAGGTAACTGGCGAAGTTGACGTTGCCGGTCGCCCAGGCGATAAACGCAAAACCGCCCGCCACCATCACGGTCGGCATGATGGCCAAGCCATCCAGACCATCGGTCAGGTTGACCGCGTTGGAGGTACCGACGATGACAAAGTAGGTCAGCAGGATAAACATCAGGCCAAGCTGCGGCATCACATCCTTGAGGAAGGGCACCACCAGCTGGGTCTGACCATCGTGAGTGGCGGTAGCATAGAGGAATACAGCCACTCCCAGCGCGACGGCGGATTGCCAGAAGTACTTCCAGCGGGCGATCAGACCATCAGTGTTCTTGCGCACCACTTTGAGGTAATCATCGGCAAAACCGATGGCACCGTAGGCCCCCAGCACAAACAGCACCAGCCAGACATAGGGGTTGTCGAGGCGACACCAGAGCAACACAGAAGTGAAGATGGAGGCAATGATCATCAGGCCACCCATGGTCGGGGTACCCCGCTTGCTGAGGTGAGACTCGGGACCATCATTGCGGATCACCTGACCGAACTTCAGGATCTGCAGGCGACGAATGAGGCGAGGCCCCATCCAGAGCGCAACCCCCAGACCGGTAATGATCGACAGGATGGCGCGAAACGTCAGGTAGGAGAAGACGTTGAAGAAGGTGAAGTGCGGGGTGAGCAGTTCAGCCAGCCAGACTAGCATGCGGCTGACTCCTGATGGTCGACGACCATCTTGACGATATCTTCCATGCGGGAACCACGAGCCCCTTTGACCAGAATCGAAATTTCCTGATGTGTATTAATCATTTGCGCAAGCACTTCAAACAACGACGCCTTGTTATCGAAATGTCGGCCAGCCGCGGCATCTGCGGTATGGCGACTCTCTTCCCCCACTGTCAGCACGGCATCCAGACCGCACTCGCGGGCATGATGGCCAACCCGAGCATGTTGCTCGGCAGACTCCTCACCCAGTTCCCGCATGTCACCGAACACCAGCACCTTGAAGCCGCTCATGGCGGTCAGGGCATCGATGCCAGCCAGCACGGACTCCACGCTGGCATTGTAGGTATCGTCCACCAGGGTCAGACCGCCCCAGTGCTGAACACAGAAGCGTCCCTTGACCGGAGCCATCTGCTCCAGACCGGCTTTGACCGAGGCCAGAGAAGCACCGAGTGCCAGGGTACCGGCAGCAGCAGCCAGCGCATTGGCCGCGTTATGGCGGCCGGGGATCGCCAGAGTCAGGCTCACCTCGCCCTGCGGGGTTACCATGACGAACTCGGCACAACCCTGAGCGTTGAGAACTACATCGCGAGTATGGAACGGCTGGCTCTGATCTTCGATGGAAAAGGCGCAGCGAATGCCACGCTCGCGCCATTTCGGCCAGAATTCGTTGTCGGCGTTGACGATGGCGGTGCCGCCTTCGCTCAAGCCCTCAAAAATTTCGCTCTTGGCGTGGTAGATCCCCTCAAGAGAGCCGAAGCCCTCAAGATGGGCAGCTGCGACGTTGTTGATGATGGCGGCATCGGGCTTGGCCAGCGAGGTAGTCCAAGCGATTTCGCCCTTGTGGTTTGCTCCCAGCTCCATCACCGCAAACTTGTGTTGCGGCTCGAGGCGCAGCAGGGTGAGCGGCACCCCCACCTCATTGTTGAAGTTGCCGGCGGTGGCCAGCACCTCTCCTTCATGACGCAGGATGGCGGTCGCCATCTCCTTCACCGTGGTCTTGCCACAGCTGCCGGTGATAGCCAGCACTTTCGGGTTGATGCGCTCACGCACCAGTTTGCCGAGACGGCCCAGCCCCTTGAGGGTATCGGCAACCACCAGTTGGGGAATGGCCAGCGGCAGTTCGCGCTCGACCAGCAGGGCAGAGGCCCCTGCAGCCAGCGCCTGATCGCAAAAATCGTGGGCATCGAAGCGCTCGCCGCGCAGTGCAACGAACAGAGCGCCAGCACCCAAAGTACGGGTATCGGTGCTGACTGCAGTAATCTCGCCATCTTCACCAATCAGACGGGCATCGAGCACCTGCGCCAGGTCGGCAAGCCTGAGGGTCATCATTTGAATGACTCCATTAATGTGTGCAAAGCAGCAACGACGGTTTCCCGGTCGCTATAGTGCCGCTTGTCGGTTCCAATGATTTGATAATCCTCGTGGCCTTTGCCGGCCACCAGAATGATGTCCTGTTTGCTCGCCTGACGGATAGCCAGGCTGATCGCCTTGACCCGATCGTGCTCGACCTGCACCGCAGCAGGATCGCGAAGACCCGCCACCATGTCGGCCATGATCCGGGCCGGCTCCTCGGTACGGGGATTGTCGTCGGTCAGGATCACGCGATCCGCATACTGTTCAGCCATGGCTGCCATCATGGGGCGCTTGCCGCGATCCCGATCACCACCACAACCGACCAGACACCAGAGCTGGCCTTTGCAATGCACGCGCAGTGCCTGCAGCGCCTTGTCCAGCGCGTCCGGGGTGTGGGCATAATCGACCACGGCAAGGGGCGCATCACCGCCGCCAAAGCACTCCATGCGACCGGTCACCGGCTGCAATTTCGGGGCAGTTGCCAGCAGCTCGTCGAAGTCATAGCCGAGTACCAGCATGACCCCCATCGCCGCCAGCACATTGCTGACGTTGAAGCGCCCGAGCAAGGGGGCGGATAATACACCATTCCCCCAGCTGGAGTTAATCTGCGCACGAAAACCTTGCTGGTGAAAATCGAGTTGCTGCGCCGTTAACTGACGGCCGGCATGGTTTTCAATCGGACCATTAACGCTGAACGCCACCGCTGAGGAATATTTTTCGAGCCACTTGGCACCCAACTCGTCATCGCGGTTGATCACCGCATTCGGCTCATCGACCAGCTGCAGCAGCTGCTCCTTGGCGGCACCATAGGCCTCCATGGTGCCGTGGTAGTCGAGGTGATCCCGACTCAGGTTGGTGAAGACCGCGGCAGCAAACGGCAAGGCTGCAACCCTATGTTGCACCAGACCGTGGCTGGAGACCTCCATCGCCACCAGATCCGCCCCCTGCTCTTGCAGGGCAGCCAGATTGGCTTGCACCTGAACGGCGCTGCCAGTGGTGTTTTCGGCTTCGATCAGGTTGCCAAACAGACCGTTGCCGATGGTGCCCATCACGCCAGCCTTGCCACCCAGCAGGGTGCGCCAGTTGGCGACCAGCAGCGCAGTGGTACTCTTGCCATTGGTCCCCGTGATCCCCACCAACTCCAGTTTTTTGGCTGGCTGATCGTAGAAATAACCTGCGAGGGCAGAGAGATGAGCAGGCAAATCGCGCATTCCGATGCAGGGAACGGAAACCGCTGGCGCGATAAATTCACCGTCCTCCTCAAACACAACAGCGGTCGCCCCCTGAGCCACCGCCTGTTCGATAAACCGTCTGCCGTCCACCTGATGGCCGCGAATGGCCACGAAGAGAGAGCCGGGGCCGACCCGCCGGCTATCCAGCTGGATATCGGTCAGGGCAAGCGCCGGCGCCGTAATGCCGAAGGGGCGCAGTAATGAATCAAGTGCGCGGTGCAACAGGAGCCTCCGTACTGGCGAGTTTGGTGGGTACCGAAGGGGGTACCGCATCCGGACGAATATTGAAGAGTTGCAGCACCCCGCCCATGGCCTCTGCAAACGGCGGGGTCGCCACCGCGCCACCATAGTAGGCGCTGCCTTTTGGCTCGTTGATTACCACCACCATGACGAAACGGGGATCACTGGCCGGGGCGAAGCCGGCAAACCAGGCCATGTAATCCTTGCCATAGCCACCCGCGACGGCGACCTTGGCGGTACCACTCTTGCCACCCACCCGATAACCCGGGATCTTGGCCTTGGGAATGGCGTTGTCGACTACGTACTCCAGCGCCTGCAGCATGGCGGAGGCGTTGTTGTGGTCTATCACCTGCTCACCCTTGGGCGGCGTGGTGACCTTGACGATGGAGATGGGCACCCGCTTGCCCTTGTTGGCCAGGGTGGCGTAGGCGGAAGCCAGTTGCAGCGGGGTAACGCGCAGACCATAACCAAACGAAAGGGTCGCACGCTCGATATCGGACCAGCGGCGACGCTGGGGCAGCATGCCGCTGCTCTCGCCCATCAGGCCGCTACCGGTATCCATGCCGAAGCCAAACATGCTGAGGGTATTGATCATCTCCTGCGCCGGCATCCGCAGTGCGATGCGCGACATACCGATGTTGGAGGAGTAGCGCAGAATGTCGTAGAGGTTGGTCGCCCGGTGGATACTGACGTCCTTGATCTGCTTGGCGCCGATAAAGAGCGGCCCGCCCTGAATGAAGTCTTTCCAGCTGGTAACTCCTGCTTGCAAGGCACTGAGCAAAATCAATGGTTTGACAGTGGAGCCCGGCTCGTAGGTATCGGTGACCACCCGGTTGCGCACCCGGAAGCTCTGATACTGACCGCGGTTGTTCGGGTTGTAGGAGGGGGTGTTGACCATGGCGAGCACTTCGCCGGTCTTGATATCCAGCATCACCATGGAGCCGGATGTCGCCTTGTTCTCGTCGGTGGCCCGCTTGAGCGCACGATAAGCCAGCGCCTGTACCCGTTGATCGATACTGAGCTGCAGATCGTTGGCGTTCTTGCCCTCCTTGACGATGCCAAGGCGTTCGATGACCCGCCCCTGACGATCCTTGCGCACCCGCATCTCGCCCGGTGTTGCGGTCAGCCACTCGTCATAGCTGCGCTCGATACCTTCGATACCGTGGCCATCGATGTTGGTCACCCCAACCAGATGGGCACTGATCTCGCCAGTCGGATAGAAACGGCGAGACTCGGGACGCAGATAGACACCGCCCAGCTTGAGCCCCTTGATATATTCTGAAACGGCAGGGGTTACCTGACGCTGCAGATAGACAAAACGCTTGCTGGGATTGGCGATCCGTTGTTTGAGGGTATTTATGTCGATCTTGAGCACGGCAGAGAGCGCCATCCAGGCTCGCTCGTTGTGAATTGCGCCAGACTCGTGCACCGTCTTGGGGTCTGCCCAGACCGCTTCGACCGGTACAGATACCGCCAGCTGTTCACCGTTGCGATCGGTGATCATACCGCGTACCGCCTGGGTAGAGGTGGTACGAAGGGAGCGCATGTCCCCCTCCTGGCGCAGGCGGTCAGGGTTGATCACCTGGATCCAGGCCAGGCGCAGGATCAGCCCAACAAATGCGATGCCGATGAATACGACCAGCGTGCGAAAGCGCCACGGATAGATCGAGGGCGCTTTGACGTTCGCTTTGGCAGCTTTGGCTGTAGCCTTGCGTTTCATGGCAGGGTAATTACCTTCTCGGTGGTCACCAGAGGGCGACCCATTTGTAACTTGTCCATCGCCAGAGTGGCCACCCGGGAGTGTTCCGCCAGGGTGCCCTGCTCCAGCAGGAGGTGACGCCATTCGATATTGAGGCGATCCTCTTCGGCCATCAGGTCGTTCTGTTTGGCAGTCAGGCCGCGCGTCATGTTGGTCACCAGGATCACGGCAAATGCAGTCACCAGTACGGCGACCGACAACAGGATCTGCAGCTTGTGCCGCCAGAGATCCGCAACGATCTCCTTGGCAAGGTGGACACGCACTTCGCTCATCGCTTACTCCGCCAGACGCTCGGCGACCCGCAGCACAGAGCTGCGCGACCGGGTGTTTTCCGACACTTCATGATCAGAAGGCTTGAGCGCCTTGCCGACCGACTTCAATTTGCGACCGCCAGCCAGCTGGGCCTCGGTCAACGGAATGCCGTAGGGTACTTCCGGCCCCTTCTCGTGCTTGCGAATAAAATGCTTCACCAAGCGGTCTTCCAGCGAATGGAAGCTGATCACCGACAGACGACCGTGAGGAGCCAGCACCTCTAGCGCACCGTTGAGCGCGGTCTCGATCTCGTCCAGCTCACTGTTGATGTAGATGCGGATAGCCTGGAAGCTACGGGTCGCCGCGTGCTTGCCCTTCTCCTTGCTCGGATTGACCCGGGCAATCATCTCGGCCAACTGGCGGGTGCGCACGTAAGGCTCGGTAACCCGGTCGTGCACGATGGCGCGGGCAATCTTCTTGGCAAAACGCTCCTCACCGAAGGTCTTCAATACCCAGGCGATATCGTCCACATCGGCCTTGGCCAGCCACTCGGCGGCGCTCTGACCGGAAGTGGGGTCCATCCGCATATCAAGCGGACCGTCTTTCATAAAGCTGAAGCCACGCTCGGCGTCATCCAGCTGGGGAGATGAAACCCCCAGATCGAGCAGAAAACCATCCACCTTGCCCAGCAAACCACGCTCGCTCAGATAGCTGGTGATACCGGAGAAGGGGCCATGCACAATCTCGAAACGCGGATCCTGGATCTTGGCGGCCTCGGCGATCGCCTGCGGATCGCGATCGATGGCGATCAAACGGCCGTTAGGGCCAAGGTGTTGCAGGATCAGACGAGAATGACCACCACGGCCAAAAGTGCCATCGACATAGATACCGTCCGGCTTGATGGCCAGACCTTCGACGGCTTCGTGCAGCAGCACTGTGATGTGTTCAGCGGCTTGGGTCATTTATAAAGAGAAATCCTGTAGTCGTGGTGAGCTTGCCCAATCGTCCCCGGGCAGACCCAAGATGTCGTCATTGACCTGTTGCTGCCAGCGGGCTTCATCCCACAGCTCAAATTTGTTGAGCTGGCCCACCAGCATGATCTTCTTGTCCAGCCCCGCATGGTTGCGCAGTGGCTGGCTGAGCAGCAGACGGCCATTGCCATCCAGCTCGCATTCGGTTGCATGCCCGAGCAACAGCCGCTGCAAACGGCGTTCGGCGGGATTCATGCTGGAAAGGGTCTTGAGCTTGCGTTCGACCTCTTCCCACTCGTTCAGGGGGTAAAGCAGCAGACAGGGGTGGGCAATATCGATGGTGCAGACCAGCTGGCCGTCGCTTTCATCGCGCAGCCAGTCACGAAACTTGGTCGGAATCGCCAGTCGCCCTTTGCTGTCCAGGCTGATGGCGTGAGCGCCACGCAACAAATTTCTGTCCCTGAAGGTGAGTAAACGGGCGAATCGCCCCTTTTAAAACCACTTTGATCCACTTTTCCCCACCTTGAAGTTTAAGGACGTGGAGGGGGCTTTTCAAGCAAGGAGATCGGCCAGAGGGTACATATTGACGCAGCATTTGCGGGTTACGGATTGAGTGGGTTGATTTTCCACGAGTTATTTGTGGCGACAGAAAATACGATTAATAAAAAAGCTGTAGGTGAGCAGTTACTATCTGGGAGAGATGATGAAACGGAACAGCACAACGGCGCAGAGCAAAATACTGACGCAGATCACCGGATAGATGATATAGCCATCTTTGGAACGGCGGGCACGCAAAGAGACCAGATGACAAAGCAGCAGGTTGTAAATTATCAGCAGCGTAGTCAGCAGGATATTGACGGCAAAGGTCAGCTCGTGGGCAAACGCGATGTAAAGCCCCATGAGAATAAAATTGGCGAGGATCAGATATAGCAAAAACTTCTGGATTGCTTTACCTGCATTTGGGCTCTTTTTTACTCGTGTTATCATGCTTGCCACGTCCTGGATTACACATGATCAGACGACCCTAAATTCAGAAAACTGTTGAGATACATGATGTTTTTATTATTGTGCGATCCTTGTTCAACAAATTCACAATGACCAGGTTCATTTTCTTTTTACTAAGCGCGATGTTAATAACATCTACATCTTGTCACGCTTATAACAATTATCAATGGCAAACCGGCTTCCCTCCCCCGATACGTGGAGAGGGGGCCGAGCTGGTTAGTCAACAGCAAGCCTTTCTGCTTGCCCAGCGCCCCTATCTGCAACAACGTCTTGCCGAAACCCAACCCATCATCCGCTGGATCTCGGAACAGGTGCAGGAACGCAAACTTCCGCCCCTGCTGGCTTTTGTCCCTTTGCTGGAAAGCAGCTACCGCCTCGATGTTGTCTCTGCCGCTGGCGCAGCAGGCCCCTGGCAACTCATGCCCGATACGGCCAGGCGCTTTGCCGTGCCTATCAATAGTTCATTCGATGGCCGTTATTCACTGCCATTGGCAACCGACGCAGCTCTGACTTACCTTGGCTGGCTCTCTCGTTTCTTTGGCGGGGACTGGTTGCTGGCGCTGGCTGCTTATAACGCTGGAGAAGGGCGAGTGCTGAATGCGGTATTGAAAGCTGGCACCCGAAATATCTGGGCTCTGGATCTGCCGGCGGAAACCCGGGTTTACGTTGCCCGCTTTATTGCCCTTGCCAGAGTGCTCGACATGGCAAGCACCCACCATTTCCAGTTGCCGCCATGGAAAAGTGGCAACGACCTGAAGGTTTTTCGCAATCCGGAAGGCTGTTCGCTGCCTGCCTGGGCTCAGGCCAAAGGTGTATCCATGAATGACGCCAGCCGCTGGAATCCGGCATGGCAGCTCCCGGTACCGGCAGGAATAACCAATTGCCCGGTTGTTTACAGCAAAGCAAAAGCCCCGGTCACGACACCACAGCGGAGCAGCGGCAAGCTCATCTTCAAAGCTGTTTCACTCGAGAGCCTGCATGACCCGCTGCTGCTGAAGACAGCCAGAGGTCTTGATATGAGCCGTGGTGAGCTCAGGCTGGAACGTCAGCCAGATCCTCTTGGGATGACTCTGAAGCGGCCGTTGATTGCGGTACCCTGAAGCTGTGCCGCCAATGGCTCAATACCGGCGCAAGGTCAATTTGCTCCGGATGTGACCAGCGCGCCCCATAAAAACAGAGATGCTGGCCAATGGGACGGCGATGGGTGATGCGGCATGTCAGTGTAATGCGTGGCAACAGAGAAAGGGTTACTGTCTCGGGCAAAATGAATCGGGCAGGAGCAAGAAAGCCCACCCCACCCGGCCCGATATCCTTGATGACGGCCCGGCCAATGCTCTTGTCAAACAGCAAACCGGATATCAACAGGCGAGCTGCAATACCACAACTCTGCGATTCGAAGGGTGTAGCGCCATCATGGAGATACCAGCGAGGCACCTTTCTTCTCGGGTCATTGTGTGCGGTATGGAACAGAAACTCTGTTTCAGGGGCGTCCATTAACTGTCTTTTCCTTGGCTTGAGTGGCTGCTGCTTTGGTCTCGGCACTGAACAGCTGCTCCAGATTCTGTTCCGCTCTGGTCGTCATAATCAGCAACTCGATACGACGGTTCCGGCTACCCTGGGGATTTTCGCTATCTTCCAACATGGTGTCAGACATGGCCACTACCTGAGCAATACGCTCTGGCGGCATGCCCCCCGCCAGCAACACCCGTCTCGCCATCATGGCGCGATCCGATGAAAGCTCCCAGTTGCTGTAGTTTTCACCCGCGAAAGGGGTGCTGTCGGTATGACCCGAGATCATGACCCGGTTTTCCACCCGCTGAAAAATCGGGGCAAGCGCCATCAGCATATGACGAAAGAAGGGGCTAATACGGGCACTGCCGCGGCTATACATTTCGCGATCGGCGTCATCACGGATCAGGATGCGCAAACCTTGCGGCACAATCTGAATCTCCAGATTGTTCTTGGCCTGCATTTGCTCCGCAAGATTACCGATAAACCCGGCAAGCTGCTTCATCTGATGCTCACCTTCCAGCTTGCCGACCAGTAGCTGCTCGTACCCACCACCGGGCCCCTCAGAAAAGATGCTCTGATTGCGATCCATATGTCTGGGGGTCAGCTGTCCCTTCTGATTAAACTTGGGATTGAGCTCATCGATGACCGAAGGATTGCCGCCCAGATCGACCGGATAGGGGCTATTGCGGATATCAAACGGGTTGGCCTCATTATCCATGATGCTGTAATCGCGCAAGCGGCTGGCTACCATCTCCCGCTCCTCCTGGTTGGAGACTGCCAGGATCCAGAGCACCATGAAAAACGCCATCATGGCCAGAGTAAAGTCGGCAAATGCCACTTTCCACGCCCCTCCGCTTTTGGGGGAGCTGTTACGCCTCTGCTGGCGCTTGACGATGATCTGTTCGTGGTTGCGCATTACATCGCCCTGTTGGTCACCCAGTCTTCCAATTCCAGGAAGCTGGGTTTGACATCAGGTTCGAGAATTTTCCGGCCGGAATCGACCGCCAGCAGAGGCGTCTTGCCACGTAGCTGGGCAATCAGAATGGATTTGATGCACATCAGCAGACCGACCCGGCGTTTGACCATCTCTTCCATTGCGTTGCTGATGGGTTCGAGCAGACAGTAGCAGAGGAAAATACCGATAAAGGTACCCACTAGCGCCGCAGCTACATGCACGCCGATATTGCTCAGAGGACCATCGAGTTGCTGCATGGTGATAATGATCCCCATAACAGCCGCCAAAATACCGAAGCCGGGGCAGGCCTCGCCGGTTTTGTGAAGTGCATGGGCAGGCTTGAGCATATCCTCCTCAATCGCCATGATCTCCTGCTCCAGGATGGTATCGAGCTCATGAGGAGTGATCTTGCCCATCCCCAGCAGACGAAGGTTGTCGATGATAAAACCGAGCAACTGGGGATCTTCCGAAATTTGCGGGTACATCAGGAACACCGAGCTTTGCTGGGGGTTTTCAATGTGCTCGTCCAGCGCTTTCATCCCCTTGTTACGCGTCTCCTCCAGCAACTGGTGCATCAGCGTCAGCAACTCACGGTAGACCTCGCGCTCTTCCTTGTTGGGCTTGAAGCACATCTTCAACTGCGCCCACATCTCGTGCATCACCTCTTTCGAGTTGCCAAGAAACATGGAACCAGCAGCAGCACCCACAATAATGATCAGCTCGGCTGGCTGCCATAAAGCCGCAAGGTTGCCACCTGCCATCATGAAGCCACCCAGCACGCATATTAATATGACGCCGATGCCAATCTGTTTTTGCATGAATGCTCCCGAATTCTACAACCACCCCCACGAATCATGGGGCACTACTATATGGAGTCGACCAATCGCTGCTTGAGCTGAAGTACACATTGCTTGTGCAATTGGCAAACCCGGGACTCGGTCAGCCCCAGCACCAGCGCAATCTCTTTCATATTCAGCTCCTGCTGATAGTAGAGAGAGAGCAGCAGCTGTTCCCGCTTGTCGAGGAGAGTCAGCGCCTTGCTGATGGTCATGGCCATATCGACATCATCTGATTCGGTTGCTGGCGCCCTTCCACCATTTTCCAGCCACTCTTCAAGGCTCTGCAAAGCCTCAGCCTGACTGGCATATGCCAGCTGGCGTACCTCTTCGATGGTGCAGTTCAACGCAGCAGCAAGTTCTTGCTCGGTCGGCACCCGGCCCAACTGGTTATGCAGGTCTCGCTGGACTTGATTGTGGCTATGTACCTGCTGACGCAGTTGACGAGGCCGCCAGTCGAGCCGACGCAATTCATCGAGCATGGCGCCCCGGATCCGCTTGAAGGCATAGCTCTCAAACTGGACATCCGGTTCGCTACCGTAACGACGCCAGGCCTCCAGCAAGCCCATCATGCCGACCTGCTCCATATCCTCCTGATCAAAGCAGGCGGAAACCTGGCTGCGCAGGTGGCTGGCGGCTCGCTTAACCAGCGGCAGATAACGGGTCAGAATGGCCTGCTCGCCGGTACGGGGCGGAGAGGAAGTGAACTCATGAGGGGCATCCCAGTCGACATCGATCATATCTGTCTTATTGCACCAGAACCTTGGTGATCAGCACTTCGTCGAGGTAGGTCTTGTAACCGTAACCTTGCAAGGTGGCAACCAGTTTGGTGAGCAGGGAACTCTGCAAAGAGGTGATATTCTGCAGCTCTTTTTTCACATCATCGTGGGTACGGTGACTGAAATACTGCACCATGGCGTTCCGGATGAGTGGTGTCAGCTCGTTCAGCGTGTTCAGATGCGCCTTGTTGTGAGTCACCAGAGCCAGCTCAAGTACCAGATAGTGAGACTCAACCCCGCCATCCAGGCTGATGACGAAGCGCTCCATCGGCTTGAACAACGGAGTGGCACTCAACTCTGGCTTGGGTTCTTCAAGGCCGAGCCAGACCGCAATGGTATCGCGCTTGAGATAGGCACCATAGGCAAGCACAAGCAATAGGCAAAGAGCCATGACAACCAACATCAACCACTTCATGATACGGCGCATCATTTTGATTTCACTCTCGATTTAGCCGGTTTAGATCACACCAGGGTGTTGAGCCATGCACGCTCATCCTGCCCGGCAGCTTCAAATTCATCTTGCCATTGGCGACGGCCCGCCAGGATTTTCTCCTGTTGCCACTTTCCTTGCGCATCGCCTTGTCCACCGCCCTGCCCGACGTTGACTTCAACTCCACCGGCATGGTGAGGAGCCAAACTCATGCGCAACCGCTCCATCGACTGGATCAGCGCGTCCCGAACAGCGGGGTTGGTCACATTGAGTTGAACATTGAGCCGATCACCCTCGACCCGAACGGTCAGTTCGAGTCGACCCAGCTCAGGAGGGTCCAGGCGAATATGAGCCTGCTTGATCTGCTGGTTCACCTGCAGCTCGACCTTGTCCTTGAGCACATCGACCAGCTGCTGCCCCCACTGCACCTGGGTTTCAGGCAGTTTGACCGGAGCCCACTGATATTCGGCAACTTTCGGTGCAGGCGCTGATATCTGATTGCTCACAATACCTTTGAGGTCAAAAACACCGGACTCCCGTTCCCCTGCTCGCTCAACACCCAGCAGGCTCTGCAAGCTGGCTATCGTCTTCTCGCGTATGGCTGCGTCATCAGTGCGCGCCGAGGGACGAGCCAGCATAAAACTGGAAAAATCAGTAGCTGCGCGATCGACTCGCTCCTTGTTGCCAGAGACAGGCGTCTCCATGACAGGCTGACTCTTGTCCGTTTCCGGCTGCTTGTACGCAGATAGCGCCCGCAGGGCGGCTGAGACAGAGGGTGTGCTGCCCTGCACATCCTCGCCAGCCTCTACATTGCCAGCAGTGGCAGCAGCCACGCTGGAAGAGACGCTCGCAGCTCTCGTGCCGGCTTCATGCAAAAGGAATGGGGGAGGCATATTACTGAATGCGTCCAGCCGAGCCGCAACATTATCAGCGACCTCGTTCGGTTCATCCTGTTCAACCTCTTCATTTACTTCTTCGGTCGCAGGAGCAAGAGTGCCCTCTTCCAGCAACAGGTCAAGTGGTGGAAATAATCCCCCCTGATCCTCCGGCTGACGAGCAAGACGGGTAAAACCGCTCTGTTCTGGCATCGCCAATGCCTCGGGACAGGAAAACTGAATCATGCCCACTCCTGCACCTCTCCGTATGCTTGCAAACCTTCTCTCTTCCGGGACAGCTCATGCCATTCGCGCTCACGCAAGGTCACCTCTTGCCGGCACAGCTGTTGTGCCTCTTGATGCCAACTGCGAACCTGCGCTCGCGCAGCAGACAATGAGGCCCACAGCTCAGGCTCTTTGGCCATGAGCTCGGCAAATCTGGCCAGCTTGCTATCGGATAAACGAACGGCATCCCACTGACCGGCATGAGCCTGCTGCAAAATCAGGCGGCCCAAGCCAAGCAGTTGACGCTGGCGTTTATCCAACTCGGCTGGAAGGTGGGTGGACCCAATCAGTGGCATGCTATTGCTCCCAAAGAAAACAGCTCAGCCAACTAGCAAGGAGCAGGCCATATATGGAACTCGGGCATTTCGGAGCGCACAGGCGGTTTTCGCCTGTATAAGAGGAAGAGGGGCTTCCGCCTTTAGCGCGGATGACGCGCCATCGCTTCCCAGCCCTCTTTCAGCTCCAGCAGGATGCGGCGCACTTCGGCAAAACCGGCAATATCGTTGGAGACGCTGATCTCGAACAGACGCTGACCGCAGTAGTCATAGAGACGATGCAGATTGCTAGCGAGTTCACCGCCCTTCTCCATGTCCAGTGCGCTGTCGAGCCCCCCCAGGATCTGCAAACACTTGCTGATTGCCTGTCCTTTGCGTTCAAACTGACGGGCTTGAATATGCCCCTCTGCTCTGGCCATTTCGTCGAGCAGGCCATCCATCAGCATCAACACCAACTGATGTGGATCCGCACTCGCAGCCTTGGCCTGAGTTGCCGCAAACTGGTAGGCATCATAGCCATCTTGATGTTCAAACATGTAAAACTCGCTTGCTCCGGATGAGGCAGCCAAATAGCAAGACCCCTTACAGGTTGCCCATGGTCTGCATCATCTGATTCATGGTGGTAAATTGGTTGAGGTAGCGCTTATACGCGGAATTCATACGGCGATCCAGCGCTTCCATTCGCTCATTCACCCGCTTTTCACCGGCCTCCAAGCTGCTTTTGCGTCCTTTGAGAGCACCATCACGTTTGGTATAGGGATCCAGAGAATCACTCATCCGTTTGAGCAGACCGTTATCCCCCATCAATGCCTTGCCCAGCAGCTCGGGATCCTTCTCCAGCGCCTTGTTGAAGTCAGTCTCGCTGAAAGAGAGCTTGCCTGTTTTGTCAGTCTTTATGCCTAGGCTACCCAGACTAAGTCCGTTGGGCAGATCGCGCACACTGTTGGCAAGCGCGCTTTTGAGGCTGCGGACACCACTATCGGAAGATAGCGCCCCGGGAGCCTTGGGATCGCTGGACGTCATCTTGGCCAGTTCGTCGACCAGCTCGTTATAGCTGTCTACAAACTTCTTGAGAGAGCCGGTCACCGCCTCTTTATCCTGTTCGACAGTCACCTGCAGAGGAGCATCACCGCTTTTCTGGGCCTTGGTAAGTTGGAGGGTCAGGCCATCGACCACATTTTCAATCTTGTTACTGGCCGAGGTGATAGTTAAGGGATTGTCTCCCCCCATCTGCAACTCGGCATCCTGAGCTTTGGTTATCTCGCTCTTGTTGGTAACAGCGATACCCAAAGACGAGTTCAAATCACCGCTGTAATTCACAGTGATAGCATTCTCTTTACCACTATCCTTGCTGGTCAACACCATATTGACCTTGCCGTCGGTCCTAACCAGTGTGGCTTTAACACCAGGGTTATCCTTGGCATTATTGATATGGGAAACCAGATCCTTCACTGTCGACCCAGCAGGTAGGGTGGCCAGATCGATATCCACACTCTTGCCTTTGACCGTCAAAGAGAATACGCCATCTGCAGGCAGAGGAGTGGTTTCGCTATCCAAGCTCAGGCCAACCTGATGAGACTGAGCGAGTTGCTTAACGAAGAAGTTGTATTGACCGGAGCTGGCCTTGCCATTGCTCGTCACCGTCATGATCCCTTCCTGAGACATAACCGCCTTCTGGGCTTGCAGGTTGGATGCTTTGTTCAGATCCTTGAGCATGGTCTGAAAACTCGACAGCTTGGTCGTGAGCGTGCTGATTGCACTCTGTTGTCCCTTGATACTGTCCATCTGCTTTTTCAGCAGCTTGTCCATATTCTGGCGCTCGATAGCTACCAGTTGCATTGCCATGCTGGCCGGATCTACTTGCATCATTACACCCTTATTCTGTGGCATGCCTGTTGGAAAATACTTTATAAGCCCTTTCCAACCAACACGTATCGACTAAACAAAAGGCCGCCCGACAAGGGCGGCCAAACAACCTGTTAACGCAGCAGGGAAGTGACCATGCCGGTCATCTGGTTGGAGTTGGACAGCACAGACATGCCAGCCTGCATCAACATCTGGTTTTTGGTCATGTTGGTGCTCTCCTGAGCGAAGTCGGCATCCATGATTCGGCCGTTCGCCATGTCAGTGTTCTCTTTCATATTGGAGAGGTTGTTGACGGTGTGCTCCAGACGGTTGATGTTGGCACCGAAAGAAGAACGAGCTTGTCCAATATCTGCCAACAAATCGTCCATCTTCTTGATCTGACCCTGCATACCCGCTTGGCCCAAATCAGTCTTTTCTGCATCTTTCAAATCTGTATCTGCAGCATCGGTGATCTTTTTATTAACACCGTCTTTCACGATCTTGGACACGTCTACATCCAGCTTCTCTGCTGCAGTGCCGCCAATCTGGAATGTAACCTTGCCAGCACCAAACTTCCCTGCATCGGCGATAATTGCTTCGCCAGCAAAAGTAGTATTGTCCCGAATGTTTTTCAGCTCGGCTGACAGCTCTTTCATCTCGGCACCAATCGCAAGACGGTCTTTATCGTTAGTTGTACCGTTAGCCCCCTGAGTCGCCAAATCCTTCATACGCTGAACAATGTTGGTCATCTCGTCCATCGCACCTTCAGCAGTCTGCATCATGGAAACAGCATCCTGAGCATTGCGCATGCCAACCTTCTGGCCATTTGACTGTGCCTGAAGACGGGTAGCCATCTGCAGACCAGCTGCGTCATCGGCTGCAGAGTTAATGCGCAAACCGGTGCCCAGACGCTGCATGGCAGTGCCCAGCATCTTGTTGGTGGAGTTCAGTTGGTTTTGAGTGGTCAGAGAAGCAAAATTGGTATGAATGGACAAGCCCATGATCTATTCCTCGAGTTAAATGCTGCACAGCAGCTTGTTAGGTTGACATCAGATATAGACGACCTCTTTGCCGCTAAAATTTAATTCTATTGAGCATATTTCTATCTTTTGGCCGCTCTCATTACTGAATATCCTCGCCACATCCATTCATACGGCATGCGAATTGCTTCAAGTCGTCACCCTTCACTATCGGAAAGCGACATGACTGCATTTCTATATACCCCTCGGTTTGTCACGCAATTTCAATGCATTGGAGATGGCTGCAAAGACAACTGCTGTCATAGCTGGACCATCAGTATTGATAAAGCGACGTTCCGCAGTTACGAAAAACACCCGGATCCCGTAATACGGTCGTTGAGCAAACAACACATCCGCAAAGTTAAGAACAGCAGTGAACAATGGGGGGTCATAAAGCTTGACGAGCAGGATGCCTGCCCTTTTCTTGACGAAAAGCGATTGTGTCAGATCCACGGCAAGGCAGGGCCTGATGCACTGAGCCAGACTTGCAAGACCTACCCCAGAACCCAAACCCGGCTCGCCAACCAGCTCAAGAAATCGCTGGTTCTCTCCTGCCCCGAGGTTTGTCGGCACCTGTTGCTAGACCCAATGGCAATGCAGACTGAGGAGACCCAGCTCAGGCAGCCTCTCCCCTTTACCACCCCGCCATCCACTGCCATGGCAACCTTGCATAGTCTTAGCCTCCACGTCCTGACAGCCACCGATCTCCCGGTCGAACTGCGCCTATGGCTCATCGGATTACTGCTTCATCGGGATGCAACCTCCTTGTCGCACGAAGCATTTCTCGAACAGGTTGCGGTAATGGCCAAGCAGGGTGAGCTCTACGCCATGTTCGAACAACTGCCCTCCATACCCACATTGCAGTGGTGGGGGCTGAGAACAATTACCCATCAGCTGGTTGCATATTCACAGGGAAGACGTGGCCGCCAGACCATGCAATGCTGCCTCGACAAAATAAATCTGGTACTAGAGGGCGTTTATGACGAAGGCAAGCTGGCATTGTTGCAACAAACCTGGAACAACAAGGTAGCTCCCTTTCTGGCAACCAGGCCTCACATTCTCAACAACTACCTGCTCTATTACGTCTACAACAACAACTTCCCACTGCAGCAGACCACCCCGTTCCAGGCCTATCAGCTCCTGGTGATCGATTACTTCCTGCTGCGCAACTACCTCTGTCTGCTGGCCATGGACAAGGAGTTGGAAGAACAGGATGTCATCGATCTTTTCTACAGCTATCACACCATACGCCAGCACAACCGGAACTTTCTCAAGACTATAGAAGAGGGACTCAGTGCCTCCGGTTTTTCCTCCGATCTCACTCTGTACGCCTTGCTGAAACCCTGAAAAAAGAGACCGCCAGCATGTTGCTGGCGGTCTCTTTTTTCATCTTGGCGTTGATGTAGCGCGTCGCCCTTTACGTCAGAAGTGCTACCACATTCTGGCGCGATACATTGGCCTGAGCCAGCAGACCAGACATGGTTCCCATGAAACCGCCATCCTTTAGCTGTTCACTGAGCTTGCCCTGAAGCTGCTCAAGCTCCTGCTGCTTCATGTTCTGGCTACGCGCCTTGACCCGATCGAGCTGCTTGACCATCCGCTGGCGGAACTGCTTCAGCTCCCGTACGGATTGTTCGATTTCCCCAAGCAATCTTCTCAGGCGCTGTTGCTCCTGTCGCAACTCCCCCTTGTCGATACCTTCGCCCAGCTGGGTCAACTGCCCTGGTTTTGCCTTGAATTGTACCGGAACAGGGTTTCCGGCCGGAATGCGAATGCCTTCCCCACTAAGCAGAACAGGCTCGTCCAGTTTGCGCCGATGCAACTCCGGAACGCTCAGTTCCAGCTTGCCCAACTCGTTGAGACGCGCCTGAATGTGCTCTTTGCGCAGCGCCCGATCGAGCCTGGATGCGACATCTGCCTCATTGGCTCCTGCGGGCAGGGTCACCTCGACGGCACTGGCGGTTTGCGGGAAAGAGAACACCAGACGCTCGGCACTTGCCTTGGGACTTAGCAGATCGAGCCGATCGGCACTGTAATGAACCCGGCTCTCGGCGGCCGAGGTCAACAGGCGCGGCTTCAACTCCGAGGTCAGGGGGGCCTGTGGTCGGGTGAGCTTGTCTTCCAGCTGCTTGAGACGGGTCACCAGATCACCGCCGGCCTCACGATGCTGACCCAGCTGTTGTTCCAGCCGTTTCAACTCACCCCAAACCTGGCTCAATGCCAGCTCACCACCTTGAGCGTGGGCAATCCGCTGCTGGGCTGTCCCGATCAGTGCCCAGCGGTCGAGCCGGACAATATTGGGCTGGCGCTCAACTTTTTTTGCCGGTCTGGATGTGTCCTGAGCAGTCAAGCGTCCGTGCAGCCGGGGCTGAGCGGGCGTCTCGGCCACACCGCCCGGACGGGTTTGCTGAATCTGCATCATGACTCCTTGCGCCTGACGTTATGGCATGTTGTTGAAGAGGCTCAATCCGTTGACCTTGGCAAATGCCTGTTGCTGCACTTGCAAGGCCATCAGCACATGGGCCTGCTGGGTAACGGCACTGGCATAGTCGAGGGACTCTATCTGATTGCTCACTTCCTTGCTATAGGTCCCCTTCTCGGTATGCCCCTCATCGACCTGATCAAGCAGGTTCATGCGAGCGCCGATGGTACTCACCATCTGGCTGATATCGTCCTGCAGCACCTTGCTGCGATCCAGCATGCTGCGCGCCTGATCGGCTGCATCGGGTGTTCCGCTCTCTATCGCGGCAACCATGGTATCGAGCTGCTTGAAGAAATCGCCGTTGTCGATGAACAGCTTGTCTGCCGTCTGGTTGAGACCGACCGTGACCCCCTTGGCGATGCTGACCTCACGCACCAGAGCATCACCCTGATAGACGTAATCACCGCTGGCATTTTTCACGAGTGTAGTCTGATTGACCTGGCTACCCGCAAACAGGCTGGAACCACTCTCGTTGCGCGCATTGGCCAGATCGAACAGCCCCTCCTTGATGACTCCGACTTCAGTCGCGATGGCGCGACGATCATCTTCCGACAAGGAGCCGGTTGCTGCGGTCTGGGTCAGTTCGCGCAGCCGCATCAGCATATTGGTCATGGACTCCAGCTGGATTTCACCCTGAGAGAGCTGGCTTTTGGCGTTGGCGATGTTCTTCTGATACTGCTCCATCGCCACCTGCTCTTTCTTGAGTCCAAGCAGTTGCACGCTACCCACCGGATCATCCGAAGGCTGCAGAATGCGTTTGTTTGAGGAGATCTGGCGATCGAGGCGAGCATACTCGCCGAAACCGTATTGCAGGTTATCGAGCATGCTGAGCTGGATCTGGTTGGTACTGATGCGCATGGTCACTCCGTCAGAACATATTCAGGATGGAATTGAAGAGCTGATCCGAGGTGCTAATCACCTTAGCATTGGCCTGATAGACCTTGGTGTATGCCATGATTTTGACCCCCTCTTCATCGGTGTTGACCCCGCTGACACTGCTCAACTTGGTCGCCAGCTGCTTCTCCATATTGGCATCAGCCTGCATGGTCGCCTTGGCCTGTCCGCTCTGCACCGCTATCCGGCCAAGCAGGGCGCTGTAGGCGTCATACTGGCCATCTTTGATGGTGATGATCTCCTGCAGATTGCGGTTGTCGCCCTGCCCCCCCCCGGCCTTGGCAAAAGCGAGATGATCGCCGGTAAAGCCATCGGCAATCTTCAGGGTCCCGGAAGGGTTAAGCGGGTCGTAACTGAACAGGGGTTTGCCCGGGTCACCATTAAGGTCAACACCACCGGCCTGCTTGGCATTGAAGTCGTCGGCCAGTTTCTTTGCCATCTGGTTGAGTTCGTCGCGCAGCGGGCGCAGCACATTGGCACGGTAATCCATTACTCCGGCCAGAGTACCGCCATGCAGAGCGGGTACTTCGAAGGTCTGCGGGCCAAAACTGAGGCTGAGCTTGTCACCGGCCAGCGAGAGCGTACTGCTGCTGCCAGCCAGTACCAGCGGTTGCCCTTGAGGCAGGCTTAGCGAGAAGGAACCATCGCTCTGCCGGTTGACCCTCACTTCCATATAGGTGGAAAGCTCGCGCACGATCTGCTCACGACTGTCTTCCAGGGCCGATGTATTGACCCCCTTGGAGGCCTGCTCGCTGATCTGCGTATTGAGTTCGGCGACCTGCTTGAGATAGCTGTTGACCTGAGAAACCGTGCTGTTCAGCTGATCGTCGATCTGCTTCTCCTGAGTCATCATGCTCTCGTTCAGCTGACCATAGCGGTTCGCCAACGCGCCGGCAGAGCTCACTATCTGGCTACGCTGGGCCGGTGTTTCCGGGCTGTCGAGGGCCGCACTCAGTGAGGCGAAGAAGCTGTCCAGACCCTTGGCGATGTTCATCGACTCGCTACCCAGAAGCTGCTCGGTGGTATTGATGTACTGATGAAACGAGTAGGAGGCCCCGGTCGCAGAGCGGCTGCGCCAATGCTGGGAAACCAGATACTCATCCGTGATCCTGCGAACACCGGTTACCTCTACCCCCTGGCCATTATCCAGCCGGCCGAAACCCGACAGGCTGCCCATCATGGCCTCCTGACGGCTATAGCCGATGGTATTGACGTTGGCGATATTCTGGGCGGTCACATTCAACGCGATCTGTGCCGCGTTGAGTCCGCTAAAACCGATATTGAGCAGAGACATCAGTCACCTTTCCTCATTTTTGCCGTGTTCAGAGGCTGACTGAAGGCAGCCAGGGTCTGTGATTCTGAAGCGACCGCCTGGTCGGCATTCTTTAATGTCGGTGCCAACTGACTGACCATCTGCTCTTTAAGGCCGATCCCGCCGCGCTTGACCAGGCTCATCGCCAGCTGGCTGTCATACATATCGCGATAGAGATCCTGCCCCTTGATGAGCTTGTCATCCTCATCCTGCAGGGCATCACTGGCCGAGCGCATATGCTTGAGCACGGTCTGCAGAAAGCTCACTTCGAACTGACCGGCTACGGCATCGAGCGCGGCACGCTGATCCGGGTTGCTCTTGATCTGCTGAAGTTCATTGAGATCCTGATAGAAACCAGGTTCCGAAGTTATTCGGGTCATAGAGATCCTTAGATGACCACCAGCTCTCCCTCGAGGGCACCAGCCTCATCGAGCGCCTGCAAAATGGCCATAACATCATCGGGCGTAGCCCCAAGCGAGTTGACGGCCTTGACGATCACCTCAAGAGAAGTGCCATCAGGCCAGACAAACATGTTGTTTCGTTCGCGATCCACCTGGATCTTCGAGTTGGGGGTCGTGGTGGTCTGTCCGTTGGAGAAGGCATTGGGCTGGCTGACGGTCTGGCTCTCGCCAATGGTCACCGTCAGGCTGCCGTGGCTGACCGCCGCCTTGTGCACCTTGACCCCCTGCCCCATTACCACGGTACCAGTACGGCTGTTGAACACAACCTTGGGTCGCTCCTGCCCCATGTCGACCTGCACGTCCTGCAGCAATGCCATGAACGAGATGCGCTGGCTTTCGTCACGGGGGGCTGCAATCTGAATGCGTCCGGCACTGACCGCTTTGGCAACCGGCCCCAGCTGGTGATTGATGGCCCGCTCCACATTGCGGGCCGTCTTGAAGTTGGGCTGATGCAGATTGAGCGTCACTTCAGGTTTGTCGGCAAAATTGCTGGCCACTTCCCGCTCAATGATGGCGCCATTGGGAATGATCCCCGCCGTCGGTACGTTGATGGTCACCGAAGAGCCGGACTGCCCCTCGGCCTTGATCCCAGCCACCACCAGATTGCCCTGGGCCACCGCATACACTTCACCATCGATACCACGCAAGGGAGTCAACAACAGCGAGCCGCCACGCAGACTCTTGGCATCGCCAATCGAGGTGACGGTTACATCCACCAGCTGCCCCTTGCCAGCCAGTGCCGGCAGGGTTGCCTGCACAGATACCGCAGCGACGTTCTTGAGCTTGGGATCGATATCATCCGGCAGTTGCACGCCAAACTGCTTGAGCATGTTGGCCATCGACTGACCGGTAAACTTCACCTGGCTCTTGTCGCCGGTGCCGGACAAACCCACCACCAGACCGTAACCAACCAGCTGGTTGGTTCGCATCCCCTGCACGTCGGCAATATCAAGCAGTGACCGCTTGGCGGCAGGAGCGGCATTCGCCCACCATGGCAGGCAGAGGCAAAGCAGGGCGATAACCCATCTGTTCATGTAAGACCTCAAAACGGTGCAAATGCGGAGCTGAAGAAGCGCCCCAGCCAACCCATCTGGTTGCTGTCGGCAAGCGCACCACGGCCGGCATAAGTGATGCGGGCATCGGCGATGCGCTGGGACGAGATGCGGTTGCTCTGGTCGATATCCTCAACCCGCACCATGCCGCCCAGACGGATATACTCATCACCCTGATTGAGACGGATCCACTTCTCGCCACGGATACCGAGCACGCCGTTGGGCATCACTTCGGCCACCGTCACCGTGATGGAACCGGCCAGGGTATTCTGCTGGCTGGATGTCGCTCCACCATCAAAATCCCGGTCGGCACTGAGGGTTGCCCCCCAGTCAGGACGCAGTTTGCCACCGATGGAAGGGGCTGGCACATTCATGCTGCTGTTCTTGCTCATGCTGGTGTTGGCTTTCTTGCTCGACTGGGTACGCTCTTCCAGCACCACGGTCAGAATGTCACCGATACGATAGGCGCGACGATCCTGAAACAGGGTCATCATGTAGTCGCCACGATAGAGACTGCCATCTTCCCCCCGGGCCGAGGCAGACTGCATGGGCCGTGAAGGCGCCCACTTCTCCTCGCCCGGCTCCGGAGCCTTGAGCTCATAGGTCGCGCATCCACCCAGCAACAGCACGACCCACAGGTAACGCCACATCATCTTCATCATCACAGCGCTTGAGTGACAAACTTGAGCATCTGGTCGGCGGAAGAGACCACCTTGGCATTCATCTCGTAGGCTCGCTGGGTGGTGATCATGTCCACCATCTCCTCCACCACGTTGACGTTGGAGCTCTCCAGCGTGAACTGCTTGATGGCCCCCATCGCCTCTTCGCCGGGCACCCCTTCGATGGCTTCACCGGATGCACCGGTCGCGCGATAGAGGTTGCCACCGAGCGCCTCGAGACCGGCCGGGTTGGAGAAGTTGGTCAGGGTGATGCGTCCCAGCTCCACATTTTCCTGCTGACCCGGCAAGGTGGCACTCACGGTACCATCGGTACCGATAGAGATCTTGGTAGCGTTGTCCGGGATCTGGATCTGCGGCTGCATCGGCAGACCATCGGCATTGACCAGCATCCCTTCCGCATTGCGATGCCACTGACCATTGCGGGTGTAGGCGGTCTCGCCATCGGGGCGCTCGACACTGAAGAAGCCGGCGCCGACCACGGCCATATCCAGCTCCTGGTTGGTGTTCTGGAACTGACCCGGGGTAAAGACCTTCTGGGTACCGACCACACGCACACCGTTACCCATCTGGATGCCGATGGGCGAGAGGTTCTGCTGATCCTGTTGTGCCCCCGGCTGACGCTGCACCTGATAGAACAGATCTTCAAAGGCAACCCGATCACGCTTGAAACCAACCGTGTTGACGTTGGCCAGGTTGTTGGAAATGCTGGCCATCTTGGCATCTTGGGCCGACAGACCCGTTTTGCTTACCCAAAGTGCTGCATGCATCTTTGTCTCTCCACCTGATTCATTCGGATGCCGAAGCACCTCTCAGCGGGACGATGCACCAAACTGCTCGTCCCGTTCATGATTAACCCTGACCGGAAATCAGCCGGGCTCCTTGTCTGGCCTGCTCGTCCGCTGTCTTCATCAGCTTGACCTGCAGCTCGAAGTTGCGGGTCAGCGACATGCTGCTGATCAGCTCGTCAACCGCATTCACGTTCGCCCCCTCCAGAAAACCGGAAGCCAGTACGACCTGCTCGCTGGTCTCGGCATCCCCCCCCTGTCGCAGGCGGAAGAGGCCATCCTGCCCCTTGACCAGCTCGGCGGGATCCGGGTTGACCAGCTTGAGGCGTCCCACGTCGAGACGGGCACCGCCGCCGGGCGGCGTGATGCTGAGCGAACCATCCTTGCCAAAACTGAGATCCCGATAGGCAGGAAGTACCATTTCCCCACCATCGCCCAGCACGGGGCGACCGTTGAGGGTCAACAGCCCGTCTGCATCGCTCTCCAGATTGCCGGCCCGGGTGTAGGCCTCTTTGCCATCTGCGGTCTGCACCGTGATAAAGCCTTCACCGCGAATGGCCACGTCCAGCTTGCGCCCGGTCTGCATCAGCGCGCCCGGCTTGAAGTCGGTGCCGGCCATCTCTTCGCGAGCCATGACCCGGCTGGGGTAACCATCACCGCTCAGGGCATAGGCCGACACCCGCTCGAAGTCAGCACGAAAGCCGGCGGTGTTGACGTTGGCCAGGTTATTGGCCCGGATTTGCTGGGCCATCAGGGTATGTTGCGCCCCTGACATGGCGGTATAGATAAGCTTTTCCACGGGTCAGCCCTTAGAAGGAGTTGAAGAGAACCTGGGTCATCTTGTCAGCTGAGCTGATGGTCTTGGCGTTGGCCTGATAGTTGCGCTGGGAGGTCATCAGGCTGACCAGCTCACCGGTCAGGTCGACGTTGGAGCTCTCGTAGGCCCCAGCAGTCAGCTGACCCATGGTGCCGGTTCCCGGCGCCCCCAGCACCGGTTGACCCGAGCTGAAGGACTGCTGCCAGGTGGTGTTGTTGGTCTGCAGCAGACCGTTGGGATTGGCGAAGTTCGCCATCACCACCTGACCCTGCTTCAGGCTCTGGCCGTTGGTAAAGGTGGCGAAGACGCCGCCATCGGCATCAACCCGTACACCGGTCAAATCGCCCGCGGTATAGCCGTTGGACTGGTTGCGAGTGGCATTGAAATCGGAGGCGTACTGACTGACTCGGCTCATATCCAGTTGCAGAGCAATTGGAGAGGCGCCCGCGGGTGCCAGCGCCAAATTGGCTGGAATGGTCGAAGCCCCCGTATCCAGCTTGCCATCAGCGGTGAATTTCATCGTGGCCCCGCCAGCAGGGGTGATATCAGTGCCATTGAATGTGTAATGCACGGCCCACTCATTGGGTGCCGTTTTGACAAAATACTGGGTGACGGTGTGCTCAACCCCGAGCGAGTCATAGACCTTGCTGGACTGTGAATAACTAAAAGTTTCCGATTTCTTAGGATCAAAATTGTAAGGAGGTTTGGTATCAATCACACTGGCATCAGCCTTCAGATTGGCGACGAACTCCAGCTTGTCGGATGCCTTGGCAGGCAGGCTGCCGGCTTTGACCTGAATGTCACCGATCACGCCGGATTGCAGCTCACCGGCATCATTGGTGGTATAGCCCTGCAAACGGGTACCGTTGGCGGTCGTAAGGTAGTTGTTCGGGTCACGCTGGAACATGCCGGCTCTGGTGTAGGAGGTCTGGCCGTTGCTGTCCTTGAGCACGAAGAAACCGCTGCCGGAGATGGCCAGATCCAGACCACGGCCGGTACGCATCACGTCGCCATTGCGGTCAAAGTTCTGGGATACGTTGTTCATCTCCACCCCGCCCGCCTGACCGCCACCATAAATGGCAGCAAACTCGGCACGGCTGGACTTGAAGCCTGCGGTACTGGCGTTGGCCACGTTGTTGCTGATAACGCTCAATTCCTGGTTTACGGCGCGCAGGCCGCTCAATCCGATACTGAAAGACACAATTTCGCTCCTGTTTGATTACGCCGATTTGCCGAACTGAATGGCACTGAAGAGGGGGACGTCACCCACGCCAGCGACCTGCAACATGATCTCGCCGGTGCCGGGCAGGGTGACGCGATCCACCTTGCTGGCGACATAGTTTTTGGACGTGGTGGCAACTCCGTTTAGGGATGCCTTGACCTCGAAGCTGTACTCGCCGGCCGGCAGCTCCGGCAGCTCATAATCCAGCCCGCCAGCCTTGCTTTCCCCCCAGCTCTTGGTCGCCACCAGGGTGCCATGCTCGTCATACACCTTGAGCTCGACCTGATCGGCTGCGCCCGCCAGCTCGACCTGACCGCGAATGGCTTTGTCATCGCTCTTGGTCAGGGTCTTGCTCGGTACCATCACCTCTTTATCGATAAGGTCGGTACTCTGCAGGACCTGCTGGGTATCCATCATGTTGATGGACTTCTGCTGCAGCAGTTTCAGGCTCTCGACCCCTTCCACCATGCTGAACTGGGCCAGCTGGGTGACATATTGGGCGCCATCCAGCGGGTTGGTGGGATCCTGGTTCTGGATCTGGGCCACCATCATCTGCAGAAATTCGTTGCGCAGTTGCATGCCGCTCTGGGCACTCTGGCCAGTGGCAGAGCCCGCCGCCGCATTGTTGGGGGCGATATCCGGAGTGGCAGAGCGCTGGCTGGCACCGCGGGCCGTATCAAGGGTGCTTACCTGAGGCAGACTCACGGCTTAGACCCCCTGACCAAGACGCAGCAGACCTTGCTGCATGCTGTTGATGCGATTGATCACCTCGACCGAGGTTTCGAAGCCGCGGGAGGCACTCATCATGTCGGCCATCTCCTCCACCGCATTGACGTTGGAGTAGTAAACAAAACCGTCTTTATCGGCGATCGGGTTGGTCGGTTCGAGACGCTTCTCGACCTGACGATCGGACTGCACTATGCCGGCGATCTGAACCTGTGCAGACCCAAGCGCCTCTGCATCCTGCACGCGCTGGTAGAGAGTGGAGAAAACCGGCTTGATGGCGCGAAACGCGGCATCTTCACTGCCGGCGGCACTGTCCACGTTCGCCAGGTTGGAGGCGACGGTATCGAGTCGCACGGTTTGCGCCCGCATGGCACTGCCGGCGATGTCATAGATTCGGTTGAACGACATGATTAACGCCCCTCGATCGCTTTGGCGATCCCGGTGATTTTCATATTCAGGAAGGTCAGGCTGGTCTGGAAATCCGTGGCATTGTTGGCAAACTTGCTCTGCTCGACGCTGAGCTCAGCGGTATTGCCATCCATGGATGCCTGATAGGGGATGCGATAGAGCGGATGCTGCATATCGTCAGCCATGGTGCCCTGACTGATGGCAGCGCTCTCATCGCCTGCCGCAACTTGCTGTGCGACACGGCCAAGAATCGTCTTATAATCGACGTCCCGGGCCAGATAGCCAGGGGTATCCACATTGGCCAGATTCCCGGCCAGAATACGCGCCCGGTCAGCCCGGATATCAAGGGCATAAGGGTGTACGCCAAGAGCGCTGTCAAATGAGATACTCATGCTTCATCCTTTTATGAATCAGTCAGACCGGTGCACTCGTTATCAAGACTCATGCCAATCATGAAGATCCCTTATTTGCGCCGGATGCAGCGCTGCCCCTGGCTGACCACATTGATAAAAGGGGAAGTACCGTTTCCCGTATGGAAGCGATCAGGCCTCTTCTGGCTGCTGATGCTGGCAAGCCCGCTGCACGCTGAACCCGGCGAACTGTCGCAACAGGTCGGTGCCCGCCTCAGGGAGGATGCAAGTCAGACCCTGCATGCCTACCTGCAACAACAGGGCTGGGCAATCCCGGAGGTGGACTATCAGGTGTGGATCTCTCCGGCGGTGGAACACCTTCCTCCCTGCCAGCAAGAGATCCGCTTGCAGGCGGGGGGCCAATATCGCCAGCCGTGGGGTCGTCGCCCCTACCTGGTCGAGTGTGCCAACCCCTCCTGGCAACTGAGAGCCCGGGTCGAGGTCACGCTCATGCTGCCAGTCTGGATGACGGCCCGGGAGATCCGGAAAGGCCAGACCATTCAGGCAGCGGACCTCGTCGAGGAATCGCTGGATGTCAGCAGACTGCAGCGAGGCTTCATTCCCGTCTCCGAGTCGCTGACAGGCAGCAAGGCCAATCGCAATCTCAGGATGGGGCAGTTGATTGGCGAACTGGACCTGCAGAAGGCCTGGGCGGTGAAGGAGGGTGAAGGGGTGTTGATCCGGGCCGGTCAGGGCGGATTCTCGGCCACAACCCGCGGCACGGCATTGGCAAGCGGCGCCATCGGCGATGGCATCAAGGTACGCAACAGCAGCTCAGGCAAAGAGATCCAGGCCTGGGTCATCGCAAAAGGGGAAGTCGAAACCCGTTTTTGAACCCGTATAAGGGTTTTTATTCAAGTTAGGCCGACCTTGGGTCGCTTTGCAGAGATAGACCACCAGGAATTGACGTTATGAAAATCACACGCACCGACCCGCTCTACGTTCAGACCCAGTTGCAACGCAAGCAGGATGGCGCGCCAGCCCAAGTCGAGGCGCGCGCTACCAAGGCTGACGCCCAGATCAGCAGCACGGCACAGGTTGTCAATCAGGCGAGAGCCCAGCTTGCTACCACATCCGACGTGGATATGGAAAAAGTGAACCGGATCCGTCAGGCCATCAGCGAAGGAAAACTGGAGCTCGATATGGATGCACTGGGTCAGGCCATTCTGGACATGCATCGCCGATGAGCATGGAGCCGAAACAGCGGATCAAGGAGCTGATCCTGGGCATCCAGCAAGATTGCAGCCGCTACGCCGAGCTGCAGAGCCTGTTGCTGCGCCAGCACAGCTTGCTGGCAGCGCACGATGTCGATGGGCTGGCAACCCACAACCAGCAGCAGACAAGGCTGATGGCCGATGTGCAAAAACAGGCGCAGCAACGTTGCCACCATCTGCTCGCTCTGGGACTGAAACCGGATGAAAAGGGGATGGCGACCCTGATTGCCAAACTGCCTGCCACCATGCAGCCAAAAGTCTCTAGCCAGTGGCAACAACTCGAACTGCTGTTGCAGCAGTGTCTGCGCCAGAACGATCTCAACGGTCGTCTGCTGGCTGGGCAGATAGAGACCATCAACACGCTGCTGGGTCAGGATCATGCTTACGGCCAGCTGGAGCGTTTTCCCGACTAGTTCCCCTCTTTGAGTTGACGGTGGCGCAAGCCGGAAAGCTCGTCGAGCTGGCGCTGATCCCGCAGCTCCCGCTGCTGGCTGATGGCTCGCTCACGCTTGTCCAGCAGGTGCTCCAGCCCCTTGACCCGGCCAAACTGCCTGACCACCTCCCCTTCATGGCGCTCCAGATCGAGCTTGGCAAGTGCCGATTGCTGAACCTGATGGGCCAGCAGATGACGCAACTGGCGATCCATCTGCTGCTTGTTCTGCCACAGCAAGGGATGGAAAGTGGCCGAACCGGGACTCAACGAGCCGATCACCTCCTGCAACCGCAAGGCTCTCTGCTCTTCCCTTATCGCCTCTTCCCGCAAACGCTGACGCTCCTTGCCGAGCGCCTCCAGCGCCTCCTGCTGCAAGCCGAGATAGGATTTCAACATGGCGACCTCTGATTACCTGCCCAGAACCTGCTTGAGCCCAGCCACGACCTGAGCCAGCGGGGTCTCTTCATGGATCCCCTGCTGCAGGAAGGCGGCAATGGCCGGGTAACGTTGTACCGCTTCGTCCATCTGGGGATCTGCCCCCGGTTGATAGCCACCGAGCGGCAGCAATTCACGCACCTGCTGATAGCGCCCCCACAACTGACGCAAGGTGACCGCCAGCTGCTGCCAGTCAGTCGGCACCACTTGCGGCATCACCCGGCTCACCGAAGCGCCGATGTCGATGGCCGGGTAGTGTCCCTCTTCCGCCAGACGACGGGTCAGCACTATGTGACCATCCAGAATGGCACGGGCCGAGTCGACCACCGGGTCCTGCTGATCATCCCCTTCCGCCAACACGGTGTAAAAGGCACTCAGGCTGCCATCAGGGTGGGTACCGTTGCCGGCCCGTTCCACCAGCTGGGTCAGCATGCTGAACACCGATGGCGGGTAGCCGCGCGTCGCCGGCGGCTCACCGATAGCCAGTGCGATTTCGCGCTGGGCCTGGGCGTAGCGGGTGAGGGAGTCCATCAATAGCAGTACATCCTGGCCCCGCTCACGAAAATATTCGGCAAGACGATGGCAGAGCTGGGCGGCACGCAACCGCATCAGAGGAGATTGATCCGCAGGAGCGGCCACCACCACCGAGCGGGCCAGACCTTCCGCACCGAGACTGTGTTCGATGAACTCGCGGACTTCACGACCCCGTTCACCAATCAGCCCCACGATGACGATCTGTGCCGTGGTGTTGCGGGTCATCATGCCGAGCAACATGCTCTTGCCCACGCCGGAACCGGCAAACAGGCCCAGTCGCTGCCCCTTGCCAACCGTCAGCAAGCCATTGATGGCACGGATACCCACATCAAGAGGTTCACGGATCGGCGTGCGCAATAGCGGATTGGGCGGAGAAGAGAAGAGCGCAACGCGCTCCCCCTCGTCACGAAGAGGACGGCCATCCAGCGGCTGCAACAGACCATCGACAACCCGCCCCAGCAGATGCTCGCCGACCCTGATTGTCTCTTCGCCATCGATTGGCAGCACCCGGGCTCCGGCATAAAGCCCTCCCATGGGCTGCAGTGGCATCAGATAGGAGATCTCCCGGTTGAAACCCACCACCTCTGCCAACAGAGACTCGCCGGATGCCGTATCGACCCGGCAGCGCTGCCCCATCACCAGCTGGCAGCCGATTACCTCAAGGGTCAGCCCCGTTACGCGAACCAGTCGGCCATAGCGGCGAAAACCGGGCACCTCGTCAAAGCAGTCGAGCGCCGAGGTGAGCGCCTGTTGCAGAGCTTCATGCATGCTGCGGCAGTTCCAGCGTGCTGTTCAGCTGCTCGATGCAGGAGGCAAGGCGCTCGCCGGTATTGACCTCGATCACCGCAGCCCGAGTCTCGATGCGGGCATCGCCAATGGCCAGATTGGGGTCTACCTGCAACGGCCACCCTTCGCAACGGGTGACTCCCTGTTCGGCCAGACGCTGGCGATCCCCCTCATTGAGATAGATGACCAGCTCTTCCGAAGCGGTAGGCAGAGTCGCCAGCGCCTGTTCCACCTGATTGAGTACCTGCTGGGGATTGAGAGTAAATTCGGCCTGGATAACCCGCTTGGCCACCTGGGCCACCAGCTGGGCAATCAGCGCTTTCTGCTCCTGCATCTTTACCCGGGTCAGGGATTCCCACTGCTCCTGCAGCTTGGCAAAGGGCACCATGGCCTGATCGAAAGAGGCGCGCCCCTCCGCCAACCCCTGAGCGAAGCCGCGGGTTTGTCCCTGCTGCAGCCCCTTGGCCTCCCCTTCCACCAGACCGCTGGTCAGTCCCTGCTGATATCCGGATTGATACCCTTCGTCGTGACCTTGCTCCAGCCCCTGCTGATAACCAAACTCGAACTGCTCCTGCTGACTCTGGGCCTCTTCCCCGCTCTGCCCCAAGGCCGGAAAGCGGTAGAGCCGGGTCGGGCCGGGCATCAACTTGCGCACATAGTGACTCATCAATGCCCCCTGTTAGCTGACCGTCGGTTCTTCGAACAGCTGGAACTCGATCTCGCCCTGCTCCACCAATTCGCGGACCAGTTGCATGATCTCCTCTCGGGCCTGCTCGACCTTGCGCAGGGAGACGCTGCCCTGATGCTGGATCTGATCTTCCAGTGCCTGAGCCATCCGCTTCGGCATGGCGCCGAGCACCACCTTGCGGAAACTGGTCTCGGTATTCTTGAGGGCCAGCGCCAGCAGCTCGCTCGGGATCTCCTGCACCAGACGCTGCAGTGTTTCGTCGCTCTGGCGACGCAACGTCATGAAGTCGAACATGTTCTTTTCGATTTCCAGCGCCATGTCACCATCGTGTTCACGCAGCAGCGAGAGCATCTGCTCCTTGTCGCCCTGATAGCGGTTGAGGATATCGGCAACCTGCCGCACGCCATTCACCTTGGCTCCGGACTGGTCAGCAACATAGGCCAGACAGCGATCCAGCGTCAGCCTGAGTTCACCCAGAACATGCTCGCTGACGCTGCTGAGGCTGGCGACCCGCACCAGCAGATCGTCGTGCACCGAGCCGGGCAGCTCATCCAGTACCGCGGAAGCGGTCTGGGGTGGCAGGAACGCCAGCAGCACCGCCTGCATCTGCGGGTGCTCATTGCGGAAGAAACGGGCCAGCACATCGGCAGGTACCCACTGCAACCGCTGGATATCCTGACTCATCACATCACCGTAGAGGCTGTCGAGCAGGCTGCGGGAGAGACGCTGACCAAGGGCCAGGTCGAGAGTCTGTTCCAGATATTCGCGGGAGGCGCTGCCGATCCCGCTCTGTTCACGATACTGGTTGAAGAACTGCTGCAAGGTCCATCGGGCTTCCATCGAACTGACGCCGGAGAGACCCGCCATCTTGGAGATAAGGCGCTGCACTTCATCGCGGGAGAGCTTTTGCATCACCTTGGCAGCAGCCTCAGTCCCCATGCTCAACAGCAGGATGGCCGCTTTCTCAAGGTTGTCGATATCGATATCGACGGCTTTCTGGTTCAGGTTAACGTTGTTCATTGCCACTTACCCATGCTCTCACCACTTCCGCTACCCGAGCGGTATCTTTGTCAACCAGCAACTGCAGATGCTTGAGTTGTACTTCCAGCTCGGAACCCGGCTCCGGCAATGCCTCCAGATCCAGAGAAGAGAAGTGCGGCTCCCGCTCGTTGTCGGAACGGATCAGACCATTGCTCATCGGCGGCGCCGTCAGGGCAACATCATCATCCCGCCGCATGGAGAGACCCACGGTCGGCTCCAGCTCATCATCCAGCTCGTCAGAGAGCGTCTCTTCATCCGGCGCCTGCTGGGTGCGAACCAGATGCTTCACCAACGGGCGGATACCGAAGAAGACCAGCGTCAGGCCAAGCAGACCGCCCACCAGATAACGGAGCGAATCCTGCCAGTAAGGGGTTTCCCACCAGCTCGATTCGGGCGGAGCAATCGGCGCAGCGCCGGTGAAGTCGAACACTTGCAGGCTGATCTGGTCTCCACGAGACTCATCAAAGCCCACCGAACGCTCGACCATCTGCCGGATCTGCGCCAGCTGCTCATCATTCCAGCCACCTTTCGGGGCGCTCTGATGATTGAGCAGTACGGAGACGTTCATCTTCTCGAGCCGCCCCTGCTGATAGCGGGTGTGTACTATGGTGCGGCTGTTTTCGTACTGCTTGCTGACCTCCTGCCGCTCGGTGCGGGAGTCATTTTTCTGATTTTCCGTGGTGGCTGCCGTGGTCTGATTCTGGGTCGCAGGATCACTTTTGGGCGCCGTTTCGGGAGGACGATTGGACAGAGCGCCGGGGATACCCAGTGCCAGCGCATCGATGGTTTTGTCCGATTTGCTCGACTCCTTGGTCACCACCCCTTGTGGATCCAGCTGCTGCTGGGTCTCCTCCACCGCATTGAAGTTGACGTCTGCGGCGATCTGCACCCGGAAGTTGCCGGTGCCCAGCATGGGATAGAGCATGTCGCTGGCACGCTGACGAATGTACTGCTCCAGCTTGCGCACATACTCCATCTGCTGCACGCTCTGCTTGCCAAACCCGGCCTTGTCGCCGAGTTCGGCACTCAACAGCTGGCCAGCCTGATCGACAATGGTGACCGCTCCCGGTTTCATGCCGGAGATACTGCCTGCCACCAGGTTGGCAATGGCCTCGACCTGGCCGGGCTCCATGGCCTGACCGGGCTGCAGATCGAGCATGACGGATGCACTTGGCTTCTCCTCGTCACGACCGACAAAGAGAGTGCGTTTGGGAATGGCGAGATGGACGCGGGCACTGCGCACCGCATCCAGCGAAATGATGGTGCGCGCCAGTTCGCCTTCCAGCGCATGGCGATAGCGGGCTCCTTCCATAAACTCACTGGTGCCAAGGCCGGTGACATTGTCCAGCCCCTCCAGACCCGCCGGCATGGCCGCTCTCACCCCTCTGGCCGCCAAGGCCATACGAACATGAGCCAGCTGACTCTCCGGCACCAGGATCTGGCCAGAGCTCTTCTCCAGCCGGAACGGCACCTGCTCCTTCTCCAACATCTCCATGATGTTGGCGGTATCGTAGAGCTCCTGCTTGCCGTACAGGGGGACGTAGTTTTTGCTGGACGTCCACAGAATGACGACGATTGTGCCGGCAACGATGGCAGCCAGCAGAGCAATAGTGAGGATCGATTTATTGTCACGGGAGAGGCTGCGCCAGTTGCGAAGGCCCTCCTGCACGCGTGTTCTGAAGGAATCCGAAGCCCCTTGCGGGGACGTTACCAGTTCAGTCATCACTTACCTCAGAGCGGCATGCGCATAATGTCGTCAAAACCGGTCATCAGCTTGTTGCGCACCTGCATCAGGGCTGAAAAGCTGAGACCCGCTTTCTGACTGGCCACCATGGCCCCGACCAGATCATCGCTCTGGCCGGCATCAACAGCCGTCATCATGGCTGAAGCCATGTTCTGCTGCTCGTTGACTCTGCCGACAACGTCGCGCATGGCGTCGCTGAATGACACATTCGAGAGATCATTGGATTCGATGGAAGGAGCCTGAGTGGCAACTCGTTGCATCTCCTGCATCTGCTGCAGAAGCGTTGCCTGTGATGACATCATTTCAATCTTCACGCCGTTATCCCTTAGTTTTGAAGCTGCTGCTCGATATCAATGCCCTGCTCACGCATCGCCGCCAGCTTGTATCTCAGAGCCCGGGTGGTCATCCCGAGCGCTTCTGCCGTGCGGGTACGATGGCCACGGAAGCGGCGCAAGGTCTCTAGTACAAATTGAAATTCTGCGTGCCGACGCGTCTCGCTCAACCCTTCCGGGGCGGAAAGGACTTCCGCCAATCCATGTTCGGGTTCCGCGACATAGCTGGGCAGCATCAAATCGACCGCTTGAATATGCAATCCGCGAGCCATGATTAATGAACGTTGAATGACGTTATCGAGCTCCCTGACGTTGCCCGGCCACTGATAAGCCAGCAGTTGCTTGCGGGCACTCTCGCTCAGGCGATACCCCTGCTGGGGCGCATAGCGTTCGATGAAATATTCAGCCAGCGGCAATATGTCGTCGGGACGCTCGCGCAGTGCTGG
This sequence comes from Aeromonas sp. SCS5, assembly GCF_001887375.1. NCBI lineage: Bacteria > Pseudomonadati > Pseudomonadota > Gammaproteobacteria > Aeromonadales > Aeromonadaceae > Aeromonas > Aeromonas sp. SCS5. Next base: position 132,397 of record NZ_LFCS01000009.1, on the reverse strand, counting down.
CCAGTTCATCGGCAACACATCGAGGCGATAGAAGAGGTCTTCCCTGAACTGGCCGGCAGCCACCAGGGTGCGCAGATCCTTGTTGCTGGCGGCGATGATCCGCACATCCAGCGCGATGGTCTGATGGCTACCGAGGCGCTCCACCTCACGCTCCTGCAAAACCCGCAACAACTTTGCCTGCAGTGACAGGGGCAACTCGGAGATTTCGTCGAGCATCAGGGTTCCGCCCTGCGCCTGCTCGAACTTGCCGGGCTGCGAACCCGTTGCGCCGGTGAAGGCCCCCTTGTTGTGGCCAAACAGAATGGATTCGAGCATGGACTCGGGAATGGCGGCGCAGTTGATGGCGACAAACGGCTTGTGAGCACGGCTGGACATCTCGTGGATGTAACGCGCCAGACGCTCCTTGCCCGTTCCCGACTCACCTCCGATAAGAATGGTGGCTGCCGTTTTGGCTGCCCGGCGAGCAAGCTGCAACACTTGCAGGCTCATGGTCGAGACGGCGATCAGGTCTGGAATGGCCTGCCGCAGACGCAGTGCCCCCTTCACCACATCCAGCATCTGCTGCCCCCCGAAGGGCTTGATGATGTAGTCAATGGCACCGGCTCGCATCGCTTCTGCCGCAAGATAGGCCTGACGCTCATTAACCAGGATCACGCAATCAATGCCGCTAAAATCATGCACCAATTGAGGACCTACTTCGGTCATGAGATCCATGTCGAGCAGGATTAAATCAACGGAACGACTGCCGAGAATTAATTTCGACTTGCGAATAGAGTCACAGCGGGAAACAGCATATCCCTGTGCTGCCAATATTCCTTCAATATCGTTCCCATCGGCCATAGATGAGCTGATTAACAATAAATGGGGATCTTTCCCAAGACTGGCCGGTCTTGAGCTTTTTTTGATAGATACATCCGAAAGCATATGAACCCGAACCCGTGATTGTGGATAAAACAATCAACAGAACTGAAATGCCGAAATAAAAGACGCACAGGTACGCTGGCGCTTCTAACGAGCACCTAGATCAAACCAGTGTTATATCAAGGCGGTAACAATGGCCTTGGCAACCCCGCTATCATGAGCATTCCTGCTTTTAGACCGGAGGCTTTGCGTCCTGACTTTTCAGTTCAGTTTGCCTTTTTCATGCGACTGCCCGTATTTGGACAAGACAGCACCAAATTAGTGGTGACTGCTGAGTGACACATGTGAATTGTTATATTTGTTATTTATCTTTGACGACCGAATGCGTCAAAAACAGTCACATCATAACGGCTTACAATTACAATTCAAGTAGATAGGCGGAATATATTCTTCCCATTTGCCTATTAACATGGCAGCCCTGTTTCAGCCTAGCGTGCCAATAACCTCCACTCTCAACTCTTCCGGTATTTCATTATATGAGAGCACTTTGAGCCCTTTTGCAAAAGATCGGGCATAACGCGCGATCAAGGGTCTAAGTTGCGGCATCACGACCAGTACCGGGGCATATCCTTGCTGCTGCAGCTGCTCTTTAACCAGCGGCATATTTTGCTGCAACTGTGCCAGCAGTTGCGGATCAACCGGAAAACTGTCCAGCTGGATTTTCCCCTGCTGCTGCGACTGGTTCATGGCCGCCAGCAAGGTCTGCTCAAGGCGGTCATCGAGCGTGAAGGTGGCAAGCACATCACGGCTGCCAATCGCCTGTCTCACAATCTGGCGCTTCAAGGCGCAACGAACATCGGAAGCAAGCAGCACGGGATCCTTGGTCAGCTCGCTGGCATCAAGCAGGGTCGTCGCCACCGTGCGTATATCGGTCAGGCTGACCTGTTCCTTTAGCAATTGCCGAAAAACTCGCAACTGCTGCATTTGGGTCAGGGCCAGATTGAGCTCCTCCGCCAGACGGGGCGACTGGGCCGCAAGATGTTGCCCCAGCTTGCCCACCTCGTCATGACCGAAGAGGGCATCGAGTTGCTCACGCAGCAGCTTGCTGGCATGGGTCGCGATCACCGTTGCCGAATCCACCACCGAATAACCCAGATTGAGGGCTTTGGCCTTGTTTTCCGGTGAAATCCAGACTGCGCTCATGCCATATGCAGGATCCTGGGTCAGCTCCCCATCCAGCGAACCATAGGTCTCGCCGCTGCTGATGGCCATCAGACGCTGGCAATCAACATTGCCGGACGCCAGTGCCACACCGGAGAGCTTGATCCGGTACTGATCGGGTTGCAGCTGCAAATTGTCGCGAACCCGGATCTCGGGCAGCAGAAAACCGTACTGCTCCGATAGGGTTTTGCGAATACCGCGCACCCGTGCCAGCAGCTCGGCGCCTTTGTCAGCTTCCGCCAGCGGCACCAACCGATAGCCCAGTTCGATAGCAACGGTATCGACCGGCGGCAGATCCTGCCACTCCAGCCCTTGTGGTTCCGGCTGGGCAATCTGGCGAGCCAGCTCCTGCGCGGCATCCAGATCCGGGGTATTGACCACCCGCTTGCTCACGCTCCAGCCAGTCCAGGCCAGCACGGCGGCAAAGCTGAGGAAGGCCAGCATCGGCATGCCCGGCACCAGCCCCAGCACCAGCATGATGGCAGCGGCAGTGTAGATGACGCGAGGAGAAGCCAGGATCTGGTCACCCACCTGATCCGCCATCTCACCTTCATCGCTGACCCGGGTCACAATGATGGCGGCAGCAGTAGACATCAGCAGCGAGGGGATCTGGGCCACCAGACCATCACCGATGGTCAGCAGGGCATAGCGCTGGAAGGCTTCGGCAACCGGCAGGGCATGCTGGAAAATACCGATAGCAAGGCCGCCCACCAGGTTGATGATAAGCACCAGCATGCCGGCAATCGCATCACCGCGCACAAACTTGGAGGCACCATCCATCGCCCCGTAGAAGTCGGCTTCACGAGCGATTTCGTCCCGTCGTGCCCGCGCCTGATGCTGATCCATGGTACCGGCATTGAGGTCGGCATCGATGGCCATCTGCTTGCCCGGCATCGCATCCAGGGTAAAGCGGGCAGACACCTCGGAGATCCGCTCCCCACCCTTGGTGATCACCACAAAGTTGATGATCATCAGGATCACGAAGACCACCAGACCCACGACATAGTTGCCGCCGATCACCACCTCGCCAAACGCCTGAATCACCTTGCCCGCCGCTTCATGGCCCTCATGGCCATGCAGCAGCACCACGCGGGTCGAGGCCACGTTGAGCGACAGCCGCATCAGGGTTGCCACCAGCAACACCGTGGGGAAGACGGAGAAGTCGAGAGGGCGACGCGCCGATACGGAGACCAGCAGCACCAGTACCGCCAACACAATGTTGAAGGTAAAGAGGGCATCCAGCAGCCAGCCCGGCAGCGGCAATATCATCATGGCCAGAATGGCCAGCAGCATCATCGGGATCGCGGTATAGGATTGGGTCAATACACGCCAGTTCACAACTTACCTCTCAGGTTGACGTAATTCGGGCGGCACATGCAAAGGAGCAAGCGGGTTTGGCTTTCGCCCCTTGCCGGCCTGATACGCCCTCAACTGCAATACATGATTCAAGACATAAGCCACCGCGGTATAGAGACCCGCCGGCACTTCCTGATCTATCCGGGTGGAGTAGTAGATGGCACGAGTCAGCTCCGGCAGACTCATCACCATCTTGTCGTGCTGTTTGGCCACCTGACGGATCCGCTCAGCCATGCCATCCACCCCCTTGGCAATCACGAACGGGGCATTGGCACGCAGGGGATCATATTTGATGGCCACCGCGTAGTGAGTCGGGTTGACGATGATCACATCAGCCTGTGGTACGCGCTGCTCGATACGGGCGCGAGCCAGCATGGCCTGCACCTGACGGATCCGAGCCTTGATTTCCGGGCGACCTTCGCTGTTCTTGTGCTCATCCTTGACCTCCTGCTTGGTCATCCGCAACTGCTTGTTCAGCGACCAGCGCTGATAGGGCACATCCAGCACGGCGATCAGCATCTGCACGCCACCAAGCAAGATGAATGCCTGAGATAGGATCCGCAGCGCCTGCTCCATGGCGGCCTGGGGTGGCATCCGATTCATCATCAGCAACGTGGGCCACTGATGCTGGAGCAGCAGCGCCAGCGTAGAGCCAATCAGCAGAATTTTCAGTACCGACTTCAGCAGCTCCATCAGGCTGTGGCTCGAGAACATCCGCTTGAGCCCCTTGAGTGGGTTCAGCTTCTCGGCACTGGGGAAGATCTTCTTCCAGGTCAGTACCATGCCCCCCGGCAACGAGCTGAGCAGGACCAGCATCAGAGCCAGAAAAGCAAACAGCGGCAGCAGCACCCACAACATGTTGAGCAAGGCTTCCGCCGTCCAGTGCACCATCATTTGCGGATCCCTGGCTCCTTGCCAGTCGAACCGTTGTGGCCGTTTCATCAACTCGGCGAAGAAGCGACCAAAGCTGGGCACCATCCACTGCATGGCAAAGCCGCCGAGCAGCAATAGGCCCGCCGAACTGAGCTCCTTGGAGCGCGCGATCTGACCCTCTTCCCGTGCCTTGCGCAGTTTTTGGGAAGAGGCCTCTTCGGTTTTATCCTGGGCGCTGTTCTGGCTCATGATGGGGTCAGGGCTCTCAGTTGTTCCAGCACGTGAGTCACCAGCTCAAGGTAACGGGAAGGGACTCCGCTGATTGAGATAGCCATGGTGAGCAGCCCGAGCAGCAGCGTCATGGGGAAACCAAGCGAGAAGATGTTCAGCGAAGGGGCCGTCCGATTCATGACGCCAAAGGTCAGGTTGACCATCAACATGGCAACCACGGCAGGCAGGGTGAGGATCAGTGCCGCGCCGATACACCAGCCGAACAGACCGACCACCCCTTTCATGTCGAGCAGGTCGAGGGAAGAGCCGGGTGGCCAGCTGCGCAGGCTCTGCACCAGCACATCCAGCGTCACCAGATGGCCATTCAGACCAAGAAACAGCAGTGAGCAGAAGACCAGCATCAACTGGCTGACGATGGGCGCGGTGTCACCATTGCTGGGGTCATTCATCACCGCCATCGCCAACCCCATCTGCATGGAGAGGATCTGGCCAGCCATGGTCATGATCATGAACAGCATCTGGACGCAGAGCCCGAACAGCAGCCCGAACAGCAGCTGCTCAACAGCCAATACCAGAGCACCGGTGCTGAAGGGGTCAACGACAGGCATTCCCTTGAGCATGGGGGCAATCAGCAGGCTGACGATCAGCGCCAGCAGCAGACGAACTTGTGGCGGCACCCGACCGTCACCGAATACCGGCATGACCCAGAAGGCGGAACCAATCCGCAGAAATGGCCACCACCACTGCCCCAGCCAGGCCGTCAGATCGGCAGCACTGAGGGACAAGAGGGAGTTCATCCGATGAGTCCGGGTATCTTCAAAAACAAGTCGTGGAACAGGGTTGTGATCTGCGATAGCAGCCAGTTTCCGGTGAAGATGAGTGTCATCAGGGTCACCAGAAAACGGGGTAAAAAGCTGAGGGTCTGCTCCTGGATCTGGGTCGCCGCCTGAAACACACTGACGACCAAACCCACAATCAGCCCCGGCACAATCAGCACGGAGACCATCACCACGACGAGATTGACGGCGCCGCCAACCAGCGCCACGCTCTGCTCCGGCGTCATGTCAGCCTCCTCCACCAAAACTGGCGGCAAGGGTTCCGACCGTCATCGACCAGCCATCGACCAGTACAAAAACCATCAGCTTGAATGGCAAGGAGATGATCAGCGGCGAGAGCATCATCATCCCCATCGCCATCAGCACGCTGGCCACCACCAGATCGATCACCAGAAACGGAATAAACAGCATAAAGCCGATCTGAAATGCGGTATTCAACTCACTCAATACAAACGCAGGCAACAGCACCCCGAAAGGCACATCCTTCTTGGCCACCGTTGTTGGTTCACCGGAGATGCGCAGCATCTGTTCCAGATCCGGCTCGCGGGTCTGCGCCAGCATAAAGGTACGCAGCGGTTTCTCTGCGCGAGCAACCCCTTCCGACAAGGTGATCTCATCCCTGTCAAACGGGACAAAAGCATTCTGGTATATGTCGGTCCAGACCGGACGCATGATAACCAGAGTCAGGATGAGGCTGATCCCGATCAGCACCCGGTTGGGAGGACTCTGCTGCAAACCGAGCGCCTGCCGCAAGATGGCCAGCACTATGATGATCCGGGTAAAACTGGTCATCATCAGCAACAGGGTTGGCAACAACCCCAGCACAGTCATGAAGAAGAGGATCTGCAACTTGATGTTGTAATCCTCGCCACCTGCAGCCCCCGGAGCGACCGAGAACAGGGTCATGTCAGCCCCCCAGCCAGGCAGGGAGAAGAGCAGCAGGGTCAGCAGCAGGTAACGCATCAGTCGTCCATGCCACCCAGCAGTTTGGCATCGATTACATCAACCAGACGCAAGCCATACTTGCCGTTGACGACGACCACTTCCCCCTTGGCAAGCAGGCGGCCATTGACCCGAACATCCAGCGGCTCGCCCGCCAGTTTGTCCAGCTCAATCACGGCGCCCTCTTCTACCCGCATCAGGTCACCCAGAGGCACTTCGGTACTGGCAACCTCGAGGGTCACCTTGACCGGGATCTGGCGGAAGAAAGAGAGATCCCGCTGCTTGCTGCTACTGGTCGGCGCCATGTAGTCGGCGGCACTGGGCATGCTGATATCGTCACCAAACAGTTGATCCAGTCCATCCAGATCCAGCGGGTCATTCATATTGTGCTCGCTCATGATTCGATTTACTCCTCTACCACAGTCGCAACCTGGTAGACCAGACTGCCTTTATGTTCTGCTATGCGCCCGTTGAAGCAGGGGCGGTTACCAATCAGGGCGGGCACCATCTCCGGCAGATCCAGCGACAGCACATCTCCCACCTTGAGGCACTCCAGATCGGCCAGCGTCATCGACAGCTGCCCCATGACCACCCGCAGCCGGACCGGAACATGGCTCAATACCTGTTCCAGCTCTCCCTCGGGCAAGGCAATCCCTTCCTGAGAGTCGGATTCTTCGGACGGAAGCAACCACATCTGCCACTGGTGGGTGCAATTGCCGGCTTGCAGGGTGGCACGGGTAGTCCACAGCTGACGGGTCGGCATGGCATCCTGCGGGATGATATTGATCTGCCACTCCAGATCTCCCAGCCCGAGGCAGGAGCACCAGATATCGACCTGATAGTGACAGAGTCTTTGCAGTAGGCGCTGTTCCGTATCAGTCACCCCTTTACCGGCAGGAAGTGCCTCCTCTTTCTGATGGAGCGTGCCACCAAAAAAGAGGACGGCCAGACGGTAGATCACCAGAGGAGAGATGGAAAAATAGACTGCGCGCTGGGGATCAACCCGGGAGGTGGCCTCGACCCAGAGTTGTGGCTCGGCAACATCGGCGACGCTGGAGGCGGTGAACTCGCCATAGGCCAGCTCGCAATCAGCACTGTTGAAAAGTTGGGCCATGCAGCCGGCGACCTGCAGAGAAAAGGTGCTCAACTGGGCGTTAACCTGCTTGAGACGAGTGCGGTTTACCCGATCGATACCCAGCAGATCATAACGAGGAAGGGCTTTGCCTTGCTCGGCTCCGAGCAGGCGGGAAGGTGTGTGCACTGCACCGCTTGATGACATTAAAAATCCACCCTGACCATTTCATCTTCCCTTGCCGTCAGCCCCTTCGGTGGGGGATGCAGCATGATAGATACAACTCATCCAACCGGGTCATAGCGACCAAAAAGAGGCCGAACTTTATTACAAATTCAAAAATGCTGCCACGCGCCACATCATGTTGTGACATGTAAAAAATCCCGGTGCCGCTAAGCACCGGGATTTATCGTGACGGGTCACGCAGAATTGGGTCGGAGTCGGCCTGTAAGCCGGGTTCTGTACCGGGTTGCCCCGGGTAGCAATCATTCCTCTAGGCCAGCAATCGCTCGCTGGCTCAAGCAACCTACCCGCCCCCAACGCGGGCCGCGCCAATAGGGGCCTATTTGGTCTTGCTTCGGGTGGAGTTTACCGTGCCACGAACTGTTGCCAGTCGCGCGGTGCGCTCTTACCGCACCCTTTCACCCTTACCTGATCCCTTGCGGGCCATCGGCGGTCTGCTCTCTGTTGCACTGGTCGTAGGCTCGCGCCCCCCAGGCGTTACCTGGCACCCTGCCCTGTGAAGCCCGGACTTTCCTCCCCTCCGCCCGTCTGTCCCGAGGGACACAACGACGAAGCAGCGATTGCCCAGCCAACTCCGAGGCGCGGATTATAGCCTCGTGATGCGGGCGGGGTAAACCGGCAATTCCCGTTTACGGCAATTAATAGTGCTCGAGACCGTACTTGTAGAGGGCATTCTTCTTCACGCCGTGGATCTCGGCGGTCAGTGCGGCTGCTTTTTTGAGCGGCAACTCGGCAACCAGCAGACCCAGAGTACGGATCGCCTCGGCCGGCAGTTCCTCTTCCTCTTTGTTGGCGCCGGCAACCACCAGCACGATTTCGCCGCGGCAGCGGTTTTCATCTTCGCCAAGCCAGGTCAACATCTCGGAAGCGGGCAAGCCGTGGATGGATTCGAACGTTTTGGTCAGCTCACGGCACACAACCACCTGACGCTCGCCAAGGATGCGAGCGATCGCTTCCACCGTATCCTGCACCCGGCGCGGGGATTCGTAGAACACCAGCGAACGTGTATCTTCGATAACGGCTTGCAGGCGATCATCACGCCCTTTGCTCTTGGCCGGCAGGAAACCTTCGAAAGCAAACCGGTCGGTGGGCAGGCCAGCAGCGCTGAGCGCCGTGATGGCGGCACAGGGGCCTGGCAGTGGCACCACCTTGACCCCGGCTTCGCGACAGCGGGTGACCAGATGATAACCGGGGTCGCTGATGAGCGGGGTACCCGCATCGGAGACCAGAGCGACACTCTTGCCCTCTTTGATCCGGCCGATCAGCACATCGGCTTTCTGCTGCTCGTTGTGATCGTGCAGCGCGAAGGTCGGCACCGAGATTTGGTAGTGGCTGAGCAGAATGCCGGTGTGGCGGGTATCTTCGGCGGCGACCAGGTCGACGCTGCGCAGAATATCCAGCGCACGCTGGGTGATGTCAGCCAGATTGCCGATCGGAGTGGGAACTATATACAGGGTTGGGATGTCACTCATGGGATCTCCGAGTGCCCCGACAATTGTGTCGCCATATTGCCCCGTTTACACTATGGGGAATTTCAACACTGGTCGGGGAATGAACTTGAACCGGGTTACAAAGCAGCTAAGTGTATCACGACTCTTCGGCATCCTACTCGCGGCAATCCTGCTGGCCGCCTGTGCGTCGGAGCCCAATCAACCTTCGGGGCAGTCTGGCATGCCGTCAGCCTTCTCGGATTTGACCAAGAATGCCCAGTGGTATCTGGAGCAAGTCGATCCCGCCAAACCGGCAGAAGCCTTTACCTGGCAGATGCTGGCAGCACGCAGCTATCTGGCGCTCGGTCAGGCCAAACCGGCCTCGGCACTGTTCCAGCAATTGCAAAAGCAGGCCAAGGAGCCAGCCCAGAAGGCGCAGTTGCAGCTGCTGCAAGCCCACCTGCTGCTGGCACAAGGCCATGCCAATCAGGCGCTGATCCTGCTGGAGGGCAAGCCTGAGGTTGCGCTGGATGCCGATACCCAGAAGGATTGGTATCGTCAGCGCGTGGTACTGCAGCTCGACATCAACAACAAATTTGGTGCCGCCAAGTCCCTGATTGCGCTGGAGCCCTACCTCAACCAGAGCGAGCAGGCTACCAACCATCAGCAGATCTGGTCGCTGCTCAAGAGCATGACCCCTTCCACCCTGCAGGCGCTGGAAGAGGCACCGGCCCCTGACGTAACCACCGGCTGGCTGCGTCTGGCGGCACTGGTCAACGAGTTCGGTGCCCAGCCCAATCTGCTGGCGCGCCAGCTGGCAGGCTGGAAGCGCGACTTCCCCAACCATCCGGCCCAGAAAGACATGCCGGCGGGCCTTGGCGATCTGACTGCCACTGCTGCCAGCACCTCGGTGCAGCAGATTGCGGTGCTGCTCCCCCTATCCGGTAATCTGGAGCCGCAGGGCGCCGCCATCCGCAACGGTATGCTGATGTCCTACAAGGAGAATCAGGGTCAATTTACCCTGAACTTCTACGACACCCAGAGCAAACCGACCATCGACCTCTACAAGCAGGCGATTCAGGAAGGGGCGGACATGATCATCGGCCCGCTGCTCAAAGACCGGGTCGAGGAGCTGCTCAAGGCCAACCCGACTGTGCCGGTTCTGGCGCTCAACGAGCTGGACAAGCCGATCGTCAACGACAGCACCTACTACTTCTCCCTCTCTGCCGCAGCAGATGCCGCGCAGGCTGCTCAGTACCTCTATACCCAGGGCTATCGCAAGCCGCTGCTGATCGCCGCCCAGGGGCGTATCGGCTACAGCAGCATCAAGGCCTTTGAACAGGCCTGGGCAACCGTGAGCCAGGATAAGCCGGTAGTCGCCACCTTTGGCGGTCGCAACGAAGTTCAAGGCATGGTTAAAAACGCTCTGAGCGGCCGTTCTACTGCCCGTGCCGGCCAGGTTGTCCAGCTTTCCGACGCCGCACCGCGCAGCATTGATGTGGTCTACATCGTGGCCAACCCGCTGGAAACCCGGATGATCAAGCCCTACGTGGATGTCTCCGTCAATCCGATGGGCAGCCTGCCAATCTTCACCGGCCCGCGCGGCTATGACAGCGCTGCGACCGAAGTGACCTCCGAACTCAACGGCATGCGTATCGCCGATATGCCGCTGCTGCTCGGTGGTTACGAGAAGCAGCGCGAGCAAATTGCCCTGCTCTGGCCGCAGACCCAGGGCGACCTGCTGCGCCTGTTTGCCATGGGCTACGACGCCGTTGCACTGGCGGAAAATCTGCAACAGATGCGCAAAGTAGGCGGCATGCAGCAGTCCGGCATGAGTGGCCAGCTGAGCGTCGATGCCCAGGGCAATATCGTGCGGATGCTGAGCTGGGCCACCTACCAGAACGGCAAGCTGGTCGACGAGAATGCAGTCCAGCAGCTGGAGGAGCCAGCCAATGAAGGAGCTGTTAGCACGGATGCGCCAGCAATTGCAGAACCTGTTCCCGCTCCCGTCGAACAAGGGACAGCACTTTGAGCTAGTGGCTGAACGCTGGCTGCAGGCCCAGGGTCTGCAGCCGGTGACCCGCAACTACCGCTGCCGGGGTGGCGAAATCGATCTCATCATGCACCAGGGCCAGACCCTGGTGTTTGTTGAGGTGAGGTACCGGGCCTCTGCCAGCCATGGTGGAGCAGCCAGTTCGGTCACCCGGGCAAAACAGCGCAAGATCATGCTGGCAGCGCGCCACTATTTGAAGCAACATGCCATCAACGAGGCCAGCCAGGCCTGCCGATTCGATGTGATCGCGTTCGAGGGGGACCAGCCAGACTGGATCCGGAACGCATTTTAAGAGGACCCTATGACAGACCGCATCAAAGAGAACTACACCGAAAGCATCCAGACCAAGATTGCAGCCGCCGAGGCGCTGCCGGATGCCATCCATACTGCAGCCCAGATGATCACCATCTGCCTGCTCAATGGCCACAAGGTGCTGGCATGCGGTAACGGTCCTTCTGCCGCACTGGCGCAGCTGTTTATCTCCGAGCTGGTCAACTGCTACGAAACCCAGCGCCCCTCCCTGCCCGGCATGGCGCTGACCCCCGACATGGCGACCATCAGCGCCATTGCCACCGATCACGGCTTTGAAGAAGTCTACGCCAAGCAGATCCGCGCACTGGGTCAGCCGGGTGACATTCTGGTGGTGATCACCACCTCGGGTCACAGCCGCAGCCTGATCAAGGCGGCGGAAGCTGCGCTCTCCCGCGACATGACCATAGTGGTACTCAGTGGTGGTGACGGTGGCGAGATGGCCGGCCTGCTGGGCCCGAACGATGTGGAGATCCGCGTACCATCCGCCCGTCGGCCTCGCATTCTGGAAGTGAACCTGTTGACCCTGCACTGCCTGTGTGATCTCATCGACCAGACTCTTTTCCCGCAACAGGAAGATTGAAACCATGAACAAGCAGATCCTCATTCTTGGCCTGCTGGCCGGTTCCCTGCTGCTGCAAGGCTGTGCGGCTGTAGTAGTTGGCGGCGCAGCCGGTACTGCCAAGGCCTCCGGCGATCGCCGTACCCTGGGCGCTCAGTGGGATGATCAGGCCATCGAGCTCAAAGCAGCCAACCTGCTGGCCGACAACAAACCGCTCAGCGCGGCCAGCAAAATTAGCGTCTACAGCAACAATGGCCGCGTGTTGCTGGTCGGCCAGACACCTTCTGACGTGTACAAACTGGAGGCAGGCAAAATCGTCGGCCGCATCGAAGGGGTTCGCCACGTCTATAACGAGTTGCGCCTAGGTCAACCAGCCAGCTTCACCACCCGCAGCAATGACTCCTGGATCACCTCCAAGGTGAAAGCCGATATGTTCGGCACCAAGAACTTTGACAGCACCAAGGTGAAGGTAGTAACCGAAGATAGCGAGGTATTCCTGATCGGTCTGGTTACGCGCCAGGAGGGGGAACAAGCCGTCGAGATCGCGCGCCACGTCAACGGCGTGAAGCGCGTAATCAAAGCCTTCGAGTACGCTCAAAACTGATGATGCGAAGCGGATATAAAAAAACGCAGCCAACCGGCTGCGTTTTTTATTTGATCACTTTCAAGGTCGGACGACCGCTTGGACGCGGCGGTTCCGGCTCTGGCTCCACCGGCGCCTCGGCCTGCTCCAGCCAGATGTCATAGCCAGGTTCGGGCGGGAACATGGTGCCCACGCCGTTCTCCCGGGCATGAATGGCCAGCACGGCCGCCATCGGGATGTAAACCTGCTGGGAGACACCGCCAAAGCGGGCGCTGAAGCTGATCGCTTCGTTATCCATGTGATACTGCACCACGGCGCGTGGCGCTATGTTCAACACAATCTGCCCATCCTGAGCGAACTGCATCGGCACCATCACATGGGGAATGTTGACGTTGACCACCAGATGGGGGGTCAGGTCATTGTCCAGCAACCAGTCATAAAACGCCCGTAACAAGTACGGGCGGCTCGGGGTCATTGTCGGTTCCATGCTCATACGCCGGCACGGATCTCGCGCTCGGCCTCGGTCAGGGAAGCCTGGAAGGACTCACGCTCGAACAGGCGAACCATGTAGGCCTTCAGCTCTTTGGCACCACGACCGGTCAGGTCGATGCCAAGGCTCGGCAGACGCCACAACAGCGGAGCCATGTAGCAATCCACCAGACCAAACTCTTCGCTCATGAAGTAGGGCATCTCACCGAAGATCGGGGCGATGGCCAGCAGGTTGTCCCGCAGCTCGTTGCGCGCAGCATCGGCATCGGTGCCAGCCATGATCTTGTCGGCCAGCGAATACCAGTCCAGCTCGATGCGGTGCATCATCAGACGGCTGTTACCACGGGCTACCGGGTAGACAGGCATCAGGGGCGGATGCGGGAAACGCTCGTCCAGATACTCCATGATGATGCGCGAGGTGTAGAGTGCCAGCTCGCGATCAACCAGGGTCGGTACAGAGTTGTAGGGGTTCAGCTCAGCCAGTTCATCCGGCAAGTTGGCAGGGTCAACCTGGCAAATATCCACGCTAACACCCTTCTCCGCCAGGACAATACGCACCTGATGGCTGAACATATCGTTGGCACCGGAAAACAGCGTCATTACCGAACGCTTATTGGCAGCTACAGCCATTGAACCCTCCCGTCATTTAAAAGCAGAAACGGCAATGAAGCCTCTATGGTCTTCATTGCCGTGCATTATATTACCCGGATCTGGTCGCTTAGTGAACGTCGCGCCAGAATTCCTTCTTCAACAGCACAGTGAAGATGAAGAAGATCACGATGAAACCAAGTACCCAGAAGCCCATGCGTTCGCGCTCCTGTTTGACCGGTTCAGCCGAGTAGACCAAGAAGTTTACCAGATCCAGCACCGTCTGATCATACTCTTCGTTATTCATTTCACCATTGCCGTCAGATTTGATGCTGACAACCTGCTGGGTCTCGACTCCATCGACCGTGTGGGTGGCGAACTCGGCGCGCGGAGTGCCCTGCAGCGGCTCCAGCACGTGCGGCATGCCCACGGACGGGAACACCACGTTGTTCACGCCAAACGGACGGGTCGGATCCACGTAGAACGAGCGCAGATAGGTGTAGATCCAGTCCGCACCACGCACACGGGCAACCAGCGTCAGATCGGGTGGCGCCGCACCAAACCACTTGGCCGCATCCTTGTCGTGCACCGAGTTTTCCATCAGGTCACCGATCTTGGCGCCGTTGACGATGAGATTGGACGCCATCAGATCGGCCGGGATCCCCAGATCCTCGGCCACCCGGTTGTAACGCTGATACTGGGTGCTGTGGCACCCGAAGCAGTAGTTCATGAACGTGGCCGCACCACGCTGCAGTGACGCCTTGTCACTCAGGTCGTAGTTGGCCTTATCCAGATGCACGGCTCCGGTATTGGCAAACACCAGAGATGGCAGCAGGGTCAGCACTGCAAATATTATTTTTTTCATTTAAATGTCACCCTTTCTGGCAGCGGCTTGGTGCTTTCGTTCTTGCTATAGAAGAACAGCAGGACAAAGAAACCGAAGTAACCCAAGGTACACACCTGAGCGATCAGGGTCAGGGTCGGGGTCGACGGCAGCACCCCCAGAACACCCAGGATGATGAAGCAGACCACGAACTGGGCGATGTTCAGCTTGTGCAGCTTGCTGCGATAGCGCACCGAACGCACCTTGCAGCGATCCAGCCAGGGCAGCAGGAACAGCACCACGATGGAGAGACCCATCATGATAACGCCCAGCAGCTTGTCGGGTACGGCACGCAAAATCGCGTAGAAGGGAGTGAAGTACCACACAGGCGCAATGTGGGCCGGGGTCTTCAGGCCGTTGGCCACTTCAAAGTTCGGCTTCTCGAGGAAGTAACCCCACATGTCCGGTTTGAAGAAGATGATGGCGCAGAAGAAGAACAGGAAGCCGGCGACGCCGATCATGTCCTTGACGGTGAAGTAAGGGTGGAATGCCACCGCATCCAGCGGCCAGCCGTTCTCGTCCTTGTGCTTCTTGATGTCGATGCCGTCCGGGTTGTTGGAGCCCACTTCATGCAGCGCCAGGATGTGCATTGCAACCAGCATCACCAGCACCAGCGGCAACGCAATGACGTGCAGCGCGAAGAAGCGGTTCAGGGTGGCGCCGGAGATGACGTAGTCACCGCGGATCCACAGAGTCAGATCGTCGCCGATAACCGGAATGGCACCGAACAGCGAGATGATGACCTGAGCCCCCCAGAAGGACATCTGACCCCACGGCAGCAGATAGCCCATGAAGGCTTCCGCCATCAGGCAGAGGAAGATCAGCATGCCGAAGATCCAGAGCAGCTCGCGCGGCTTCTGGTAGGAGCCGTAGATCATGCCGCGGAACATGTGCAGATAGACCACGATGAAGAACGCAGATGCGCCGGTTGAGTGCATGTAGCGCAGCAGCCAGCCGTAATCCACATCCCGCATGATGTACTCGACGGAGGCAAAGGCGCCTTCCGCAGAGGGGTTGTAGTTCATGGTCAGCCAGATACCGGTGATGATCTGGTTGACCAGCACCAGCATGGCGAGGGAGCCGAAAAAGTACCAGAAGTTCAGGTTTTTCGGTGCCGGATACTTGGCCATGTGGTCGTTGTACATGGCAGTGAGCGGGAACCGGTAGTCGATCCAGCCCATCAGTTTGCTCAACATGATCAGGCCTCCTTGCCGTCGGCACCGACCAGGATGGTGGTGTCGTTGATGAATTTGTATGGCGGAATGACCAGATTCAGTGGTGCAGGCACCCCCTGGAATACCCGGCCAGCCATATCGAACTTGGAGCCATGGCACGGGCAGAAGAAGCCGGATGTGACCCCTTGCACCTGCTCGCCAAAGCTGTCCGGCAAATAGGAAGGCGAACACCCGAGGTGGGTGCAGATGCCAACCGCCACGAAGATTTCCGGCTTGATGGATCTATACCCGTTGTGGGCATAGTCAGGCTGTTGCGGCTCTTCGGATGAGGGATCCCGCAGCTTGTCGTCATGCGCAGAGAGCGCATCCAGCGTCTGCTTGGTGCGGTTCACCACCCAGACCGGCTTGCCTCGCCACTCGACACGGATGAGCTGACCCGGTTCCAACTTGCTGATATCGACTTCAACCGGGGCACCAGCGGCTTTGGCCTTGGCACTCGGGTTCCATGATTTTATAAACGGCACTGCGGTAAACGCAGCTCCTACCCCGCCAACGGCAACCGTTGACCAGGTAAGAAATCTGCGGCGACCGGTATCAACTGGCGCATTGCTCATCCAAAAACTCTCCCATGTGGACTCCGCACATTCTTATTGTGTCCCTGTTCCCCTTTTCCCGTGACAACAGCGGCGGAAGCTGGAGTTACAATTGCCACAGAAAAACCGAGGAAATTTTAAAGAAAAGATAACAACTTGACAAGAAAGAGAGGTAGTCCCAGAAAACAATAAATATACAATTTTTTGTCTTTTGTGACGTATGGTTAGCATTGCGGCAGGAAAGATCACCAATAAAAAAAGCCTGGCAGTTGCCAGGCTTTTTTGACACTCGAAAGAGTGAGTACCAGAAGCGAATTAACGCTTGGAGTACTGCGGACGCTTACGAGCTTTGTGCAGACCGACTTTCTTACGCTCAACCTTACGGGCATCACGAGTAACAAAGCCAGCTTTACGCAGTTCGGAACGCAGGGTTTCGTCGTACTGCATCAGAGCACGAGTGATACCGTGGCGGATCGCACCAGCTTGACCGGAGATGCCACCACCGTTAACGGTGATGTACAGATCCAGTTTCTCGGTCATCTCAACCAGTTCCAGCGGCTGACGAACTACCATGCGGGCAGTCGGACGGCCGAAGTACTGCTCCAGGGAGCGCTGGTTGATTACGATCTTACCGCTACCCGCTTTGATAAATACGCGAGCAGTGGAGCTTTTGCGACGGCCGGTACCGTAGTATTGATTTTCTGCCATGTTGCCAGTTCCCGATTAGATATCCAGTACTTGAGGTTGCTGAGCAGCGTGAGCGTGCTCGGCGCCTGCGTAAACTTTCAGTTTACGGAACATGGCACGGCCCAGAGGACCTTTCGGCAGCATGCCTTTAACAGCAGCTTCGATTACCATTTCCGGTTTACGCTGAATCAGCTTGTCGAAGCTGATGGACTTGATACCACCCGGGAAACCGGAGTGAGCGTGGTACATTTTGTCGGTAGTTTTCTTACCGGTAACACGTACCTTCTCAGCGTTTACAACGATGATGTAATCACCGGTGTCAACGTGCGGAGTGTATTCAGCTTTGTGCTTACCACGCAGACGAGCAGCGATCTCGGTTGCGATACGACCCAGAGTTTTACCTTCTGCGTCCACAATGTACCAGTCACGTTTTACGGTTTCTGGCTTGGCAACGAAAGTTTTCATTAAGTTAAACCCAATTACCTGTTACAGACCCAATTGTTTATGGGGGCTCTCCCACAAACAACAAACGATGGCCTACCTGTACCCCTTCGAATACAAGTAAAGCTTAAAGTGTTGCTGTCTTATCGACAGCTGTAACGTGGGCCGGGCGATTATAAGTGAAGTTGCCTTAAATATCACCTGCTAATTTCACTGCCATGAAGCTAGCAAATGTCGCCCGGCCCTACCTGCCGCAGATGCCCATCCGACTGGCAGGCGCGGTATTGTGACTAAGGAAGGTGCACTCTGGCAAGGTATTCGTGCGATTGCATTTCCTGAAGCCGTGAAAGACAGCGCTGGAATTCGAAATTCAGCAGCCCTTCACCATAGAGTTCCGTCATGGGCACGGCGGCCGACATGATGAGTTTGACATGCCGTTCATAGAACTCGTCGACCATGGCAATGAAGCGGCGAGCCGCGTCATCCGTGCCTCTGCCCATTGGTTGAACATTGGCCAGCAACACGGTGTGGAACAGCCGGGCCAACTCGATATAGTCGTTCTGGGAGCGGGGAGTACAGCAAAGTTGCTCGAAATCCATATAGAGCACCCCTTCTCCCATCCCCAGCGACGTCAGTTGACGATGATTGACCTCGAAACGCCCCCCGGAGGCCTCGTGCCCCCCGGTTAATTGCTGAAAATAGCGATCGAGATTCGTTTTTGCCTGCAGATCCAGCGGGCAGTGATAAATCTCGGCCTGCTCCAGTGTACGCAGGCGATAGTCGATGCCACCGTCCACGTTAAGTATTTCGCAATGGCGCTCGATAAGCTCGATAGCTGGCAGAAAACGGGCTCGCTGCAAGCCGTTGCGGTAAAGATCCTTTGGCGGAATGTTTGAGGTTGCCACCAATACGACTCCGTGACCGAACAACTCCTGAAACAGCGTGCCCAACAACATGGCATCTGTAATGTCCGAGACGAAAAATTCGTCGAAGCAGATGATGTCCGTCTCGCCGGCCAGCTTGGCAGCGACCAGCTTGAGCGGGTCAGCCTGACCGCTCAACGCCTTGAGTTCATCGTGGATCCGTTGCATGAAGCGATGGAAGTGACAGCGCATTTTGCGCGTCCCCGGCAGGCTGTCGAAAAAAGTATCCATCAGCCAGGTCTTGCCTCTGCCCACTCCACCCCACATATAGATCCCCAGGATGGGCTCCTGCACCCTGGGCTTTTGCAACCAGCCAAACAGCCCGCGGGATCTGGTCGGAGTCGGGCGATGCAGCAAATCCTGATAGAGTCGCTCCAGCCTGCTGATGGCCATCCCCTGAGCGGGGTCGGCATGTACGCCGGGTCGTAGCAGGTCCTGCTGGTATTTTTGCTGCGGTGTCATCCTTGAGGGCCTCTCCAACTCCCTGAATAGAGGACAAAATGGTATCACGCCCTCAGGACGCACGGTATAGTGCCATCAAGGCATGGCGGCTCATCCAGCCGCATGAACACACACTGTTTTAGCTGTAACAAGGAGCATCTATGAGTCTGTCAATTGGGATCCTGCTGGCTGTCGCAGCCTTGATCGTCGGTATCATCATCGGCCGTTTTTCGGTTCGCAGCCGTGACGCCGGTCGTCTGGAACAGGAGCTGAAAAAGGCCCATAAAGAGCTCGAAAACTATCAGGGCCAGATCAATACCCACTTTGCCGACAGTGCGGCACTGATGGAGCAGCTGGCCGAGCAGTATCAAACCCTCTATCGCCACATGGCAGAGCAAAGCAAGTTCCTGGCCAAGGCTCAGGAGCCGCTGTTCCGCGAAGTCCTGGTGGAAGAAGAGACCAAGACCGAAGCCGAGCCGGGCGTGCCGCCTCGCGACTATGCCGGCGCCTCTTCCGGTCTGCTCAAGTAAGCGGGTCAGTCCCTTGCGGAACTAATCGGGAACGTCTGTGGTCTGACCTTGACGATTGCAATGCAACTTTTTCTGGGAGCTGTTTTTCATATGCGTAAACCTCTTTCCATGCTCAGTGTGCTAGCCCTCAGTGTCGGTATCGCCATGTCTGCGGCCCCTGCTCAGGCTGCACTGCCTTCCCTGTTAGGCTCCAACCAGGAGATGCCGAGTCTGGCACCTGTTCTGGAGCAGGTCACTCCGGCCGTGGTCAACATTTCTGTCTCTGGCAAGAAAGTGACCCGCCAGCGCCTGCCCGAGCAGTTCCGCTTCTTCTTTGGCCCCAACATGCCTGACGAACAGGTGAGCGAGCAGCCCTTCCAGGCGCTCGGATCCGGCGTCATCATCGATGCCAAGAAGGGCTACGTGATCACCAACGCCCACGTGGTTCACGAGGCGGACGAGATCAAGGTCAACCTGAAAGATGGTCGTGAATATGCGGCCAAGAAGATCGGTGAGGACAAACAGTCCGACATCGCTCTGCTGCAAATCAAGGCGGAAGATCTGGTGCAGATCAAGTTCGCCGACTCCGACGAGCTGCGGGTCGGTGACTATGCGCTGGCCATCGGCAACCCCTTTGGTCTGGGCCAGACCGTTACCTCCGGGATTGTCAGTGCGCTGGGCCGTAGCGGCCTCAACATCGAAAATCTGGAGAACTTCATCCAGACCGATGCGGCCATCAACTCCGGTAACTCCGGCGGCGCCCTGCTCAACCTGCGTGGCGAGCTGATCGGTATCAACACCGCCATTCTGGGCCCCAACGGTGGCAACATCGGCATCGGCTTCGCCATCCCCTCCAACATGGTGCGGGATCTGGCCGACCAGATCGTCAAGTACGGTGAAGTACGTCGCGGCCAGCTGGGTATTACCGGCACCGAGCTCACCTCCGACATCGCCAAAACCTTCGGCTACAACAAGAAGGATGGCGCCTTCGTCAACCAGGTGATGCCGGACTCTGCGGCCGACAAGGCGGGCATCAAGGCGGGCGATATCATCGTCAGCATCGATGGCAAGCCGGTTCGCTCTTTCGGCGAGCTGCGCGCCAAGATCGCCACCATGGGCGCCGGCAAGCAGGTCGAGCTGGGGCTGATCCGTGATGGCAAGGCCCAGAGCGCCAAGGTCACCCTGAAGCAGGCCGATGACAGCGAAGTGCGCGCCAGCGCCCTGCACCCGGCACTGGAAGGGGCCAAGTTGAGTACCACTACCGACCCGGTCTCCGGTGTCGCGGTGGCCGATATCGACCCCCGCTCTGCGGCAGCCGCTTCCGGCCTGCAGAAGGGCGATATCATCATCGGGGTCAACCGGGTGCGCATCAACACCCTGGGTGAACTGACCAAAGCGCTCAAGAGCAAGCCGGACGTACTGGCCCTCAACATCCAGCGCGGCGACTCTTCCCTCTATCTGGTAATCCGTTAATCCCCATCACCCGCGGCACTCGCCGCGGGTGATTTTTATCCATTGATAGTGTTATTCTCTGCCCGCAGCCAGCACGGATGAGAATGACATGAAAATCCCCTCTTTAGTCAGTTACTTGGGCAAGTCTATCGGTTTCGGTTTGACCGTCGCCGCACTGCTGTTGCTGCTGTTTCCCAATTTCCGTGGCGGGGCTCAACTGCCCGGCCTGATCACCAATGCCCGCGAACTGAGCTTCTCTTACGCCGCCCACCGTGCCGGCCCGGCAGTCGTCAACATCTATACCCGCAGCTTTGCCTCCAATCAGGGCAATCGCGGACAGCTGCAGCCACAGGGGCTGGGCTCAGGCGTCATCATGAACCAGCGCGGCTATGTGCTGACCAACTACCACGTCATCGCCGATGCCGATCAGATCATCGTCGCCCTGCAGGATGGCCGAGTCTTCAGTGCCGAACTGGTCGGCACCGATCAGCTCACCGATCTGGCGGTGCTCTACATCGAATCGGATAACCTGCCGGTGATCCCGCAGGATCAGAACAACCAGCCCGAGGTGGGCGACGTGGTGCTTGCCATCGGTAACCCCTACAACGTCGGCCAGACCATCACCCAGGGGATCATCAGTGCGACCGGTCGCACCGGTCTCTCCAGCATGGGGCCGGACAGCAATGGCCGGCAGGATCTGCTGCAAACCGATGCCGCCATCAATGCCGGCAACTCGGGCGGCGCTCTGGTCAACGGCCGGGGCGATCTGGTGGGTATCAACACAGCCACCTATCACCTCAACGGCAATCAGGAGAGCTACGGCATCAGCTTCGCCATCCCCTACCGGCTGGCCAAGCGGATCATGGACGAGCTGATCGCCAACGGCCGCGTCATTCGCGGCTATCTCGGCATCTCCAGCGTCGAGATCAACCCCATCGTCGCCCGCATGATGAACCTGGGCGAACTGCGCGGCCTCATCGTCGAGAGTCTGGATCCGGTCGGTCCGGCGGCCAAAGGCGGCCTGCAACGAGGTGACGTGTTGCTCAAGATCAACGGTGAAGCGATCACCGGGGTACGTGCAGCCATGGACAAGATCGTCGAGAGTCGCCCCGGCACCAAGCTCTCCATCTCGGTCTTCCGCGATGGCAAGCCGCTCGAGGTGGTAGTGACCATCGAAGAGGATCTGCGCTACCAGAACCGGGCTGCCGCCAGCGCGGCAGGCGCCAGCTAACCTCGACCTCATCTCATCGTTCAGGGGCGGGCAACCGCCCTTTTTCTTGCCCGCTGTTTCATGAATACGCCCCGCCTGCGTGAGACGATTCACACTTTTCGCCAAAGCTCAGCTGCCAGCTGAAAACGGAAAAGTGCGCCGCTGCTCACACTAATCCAGCCTCGTTCAGACCTTTTCCACTCTCTTTTGCCACCAAAGAGCCCTCTTTGACCCCGAATGACGGGAATTTCCGCTTTGAATCGGAAAAAAGCTGCCTCCTCTCTCCATCCATGCCGGCTTAGGGTAGAGCTATCCCTTCTGCCAGCCTTGGAGAGCAGACATTGCAAACAGAGACTCATGACCAGACCCTGACCCCGGACAGCCCGGCGCTGCTGCGCCAGACCGACCAGATCCTGGCACGCATCCATATTCTGCTGGGCGATCAGGGTATCCGCCCCAACGAGGTGCAGCAGCAGATGCTGGCCTCCCACGTCAAAGCCATGGTGTGGCGCTCCCACAGCGGTGAACCGCTGCCGGAAGTTGACCTCAGCCTGTTTGAGGAGATCTCTCCCCTCTCCCTGCGTCTCGCCGAGCAGGTTGTCAGCTGGCTGGAACGACTAGCCTACGAAGAGGCGCACCTTTTGTCCGTCCATTTTGAAGTAGCCAAAGAAAACGAACTCAGCTCAGTAACAGGAGATAACTAAATGACTGCCATCAAACTCGTGATTGGAGATCGTCTCGGCAAGGGTCAGAAAGTGGGTGCAGGCGCGGAAGCAGCCGGAGCCAGCGTGACCATCATCCCCGGCATGGCCGCCGACATGAAGCTCGGCGACGTGATGAACAAGGAGCAGGCTGATCTGGGGATCTCCTTCTGCGGCAGCGGCGGCGCCGGTGCCATCACCGCCCAGACCAAGTACGGCTACAAATGCCGTTACGGCATGCGCTCCATCGAAGAGGGCGTCACCGCCATCAACGAAGGCTGCGTCGTGCTGGGCTTTGGCTTCATGGACAAGGAAGAGCTGGGCCAGAAACTGGTCGAAGCCTTCGCCAAGAAACACGGACATGCCTGATGAAAGAGAACTTCACCACCAAGGTCACCGTCAGCGGCAAGGGAACAACCCGTCAGCAGGCGTTTGCCTCCGCCCTCAGCCAGGTGCAACCCACACTGCTCAAGGACAACCAGCAGGTACTGCTGCGCATTGAGCCGGTCGATGTACAGGTGCTCAAAGCCGAGGAGTCAGTCCGGGTGGAGAAGTTCCTGTTCTTCTTCCTGCCGCGCCAGCGCCGCGAATACCGCGTCCAGCTGGAGATCACGGTTCAGGTCACCAGTCTCGACGTCGCCAGGGTGACGTTCACCCAGGTGTGATCTCCTGACCGGCACCACCCCACAAGAAGGATACGTTGGATGTTTCTAATCATATTTATCAAGTCTCTCATCATTGGCGGCCTGGTTGGCGTCGGGGTGGGGGCCGGCGCGGCGCGGATGTTCCACGCCCCGACCGTACAGGGCATGGGCGCCTTCCGCACCCTGGGCGAACTCAACTCCTGTGAAGGGGATCCCGCTTCCCACTTCTCGTTTGGTCTGGGCTTCTTCTTCAACGCCTGGGCCTCCACCGTGGCGGCAGGCGCCTTCACCCAGGATGTGGATCACCGCATCATCCCGCACTGGGCCACGGCGGCACTGCTGTTCAAGAACCGGGATCTTGCTACCACCCTGCACGACCCGAAAAAGATGGCCATCGCCGGCGGCATCATAGGCGCCATCGTGGTCGCCTTCCTCAACAGCACGGCCGCCGCCGTCCCGGCCGCCCTGCAGGTCACTGCGGTCAAGGTGCTGGTACCGGCTGCCAACCTGCTGGTCAATACCGTCATGCCGGTGATCTTCTGGCTGGCAGCCATCGAGGCGGGCAAGAAGTCCGGTTTCTGGGCCACCATCTTCGGCGGTCTGGCCCAGCTCATCATGGGTAACGCGGTACCGGGTCTGGTACTCGGCATCCTGATCGGCAAGGGCGTGGAAGAGAGCGGCTGGAACCATGTCACCAAGGTGATGATGGCAGCCATCGTCCTGCTGTTCGTGCTAAGCGGCTTCTTCCGTGGCTTCGATATGAAACTGATTGAATCCTTCCATATGGGTGTCCCCCTGTGGCTGGAAAGTGTCCATAACCTGCTGAGCGGCAAATAAGGGGTCACACCATGGATGAGAAACTGAAAAACAACTTCTGGTATGCCGACTGGTCATTCCCTATCTTCGTCGGCCTGCTCTCGGCCGGGGTCTTTGCCGGTACCCACATGTTCTATCTGTACGGGGTCGGAGCCTTCAACGAGGTAGCCTTCGTCGCCATGCTGAAAGCGGGAATGGACACGGGTGCCTACGGAGCAGTAGCCGCGTTCGGTGCCAGCTTCCTGTTCGCCCGCATCATCGAGGGATCCTTGGTGGGGATCCTGGATATCGGCGGCGCTATCCAGACCGGGGTCGGCCTCGGTGTGCCCGCCCTGCTGCTGGGGGCTGGCATCGTCTATCCGGTGGAGAACTTCGGCGCCTCGCTGGCAACCGGCATGGGGATTGGTCTGGCCATCGGCTACGTCATCATTCTGGCGCGCAAGTTCACCATCAACCAGAGCAACTCCACTTACGGTGCTGACGT
Source organism: Aeromonas sp. SCS5 (assembly GCF_001887375.1). Lineage (NCBI taxonomy): Bacteria > Pseudomonadati > Pseudomonadota > Gammaproteobacteria > Aeromonadales > Aeromonadaceae > Aeromonas > Aeromonas sp. SCS5. The sequence goes on along the minus strand of NZ_LFCS01000009.1, from coordinate 107,789 downwards.
GATGATGGGAGCTGGCAACAGCTCTGGCCGCTTCCTCGGCCCCCTCATCATCCTCTCCGCCATGGGCGCCTCGATCCCCATCGGTATCGGTTCCCTGCTGGGTGCGCTGCTGTTCTACGTGTGGGGCAAGCCCATCACCGGCGGTGCCATCCTGGGAGCCATGCTGCTGGGCACCTTCTTCCCGGTCGCCCTTGTGTAAGTACCAGCCGCCCTGCAGGGCGGCTCGCCAGAGGTCATCTGCATGTACGACATCATCATAAAAGCGGGGCGCCAGGGAGATGGCCAGCTCGTCGATATCGCCATCAGGGAGGGCAAAATCGCCGCCATCGGCTCCCTGCCGGGGACGGCAACGGCGCAGCAGATCCTGGATCTCGGCGGCCGGGTGCATGTGAGCGCCGGCTGGATCGACGGCCACACCCACTGCTACCCCACCTCCCCCATCTATCACGATGAGCCGGACAAGGTGGGCGTAGAGTCCGGCGTCACCACTGTCATCGATGCCGGCAGCACCGGGGCCAACGATGTGGATGACTTCCAGCAGATCGCTGCGAACTGCAAGAGCCGGGTGCATGCCCTGCTCAACATCTCCCGTATCGGCCTGCTGCGCCAGAACGAGCTGGCGGATACACAGGATCTGGATATGGATCTCGCCTCGGCAGCCATTCGCCGCCACCCCGACTTTATTGTCGGCATCAAGGCGCGGATGAGCGGCAGCGTGGTGGGTGAGAACGGCCTGCAACCGCTGCGCATGGCCAAGGCGCTGCAACAGGCCCACGGCCAGCTGCCGCTGATGGTGCACGTGGGCAATACGCCGCCGGATCTGGACGAGATAGTTGCCTTGCTGGGGGATGGCGATCTGCTGACCCACTGCTTCAACGGCAAGCCCAACCGCATCCTGACCCCGGCTGGCGAGCTGCGTCAGGCGGTGCGCGAGGCGATGCAGCGGGGCCTCTTGCTCGACATTGGCCACGGCGGTGCCAGCTTCAGCTTCGAGGTGGCGGAGCTGGCTATCCGGCAGGGGATCCTGCCCCGCACCATCAGCTCAGACATCTACTGCAAGAACCGCATCAAGGGGCCGGTCTACAGTCTGGCCCACGTGATGTCGAAGTTTCTCGCCATCGGCATGACGCTGGAGCAAGTGCTCGCCTGCGTCACTCATCAGGCCGCCGATGCCCTGCGCCTTTCCGGCAAGGGGCGGCTCGAGGTGGGCGCCGATGCCGATCTGACCCTGTTCGAGGTCGCCAGCGGCCCGACCCTGTTTATGGATACCGAAGCCCAGTCTCGTCGCGGTGACCAACAACTGCAGCCTCTCGCCGTCCTGATCGGTGGAGAACTGGTTCTGACTCACTATGGGAAATCACACCATGCCTTCTGTTTATGAGAAATATCAGCTCAAACCGGTGATCAACGCCTCCGGGCGCATGACCATTCTCGGCGTCTCCACCCCCGAGCAGGAGGTGGTCGATGCGGTCAACTTCGGCCTCGGCCACTACTTCGAGGTAAAGGATCTGGTCAACAAGACCGGCGCCTACCTGGCCGGCCTGCTGGGAGTGGAAGATGCAGTGGTCATTTCGTGTGCCAGCGCCGGCATCGCCCAGTCGGTGGCCGCCGTGATAGTGCGCGGCGACCCCTACCGCCTTGAGCACCTGCATGCCCACCCCCATGACGTGCCGAGTGAAATCGTGCTGCCCAAGGGACACAACGTCAACTTCGGCGCCCCGGTCGGCACCATGGTCAATCTGGGTGGCGGCAAAGTTATAGAGGCCGGTTACGCCAACGAGTGTTCCCCGGCTCAGCTGGCCGCCGCCATCAATGCCAACACAGCAGCCATCCTCTACATCAAATCCCACCACTGCGTGCAGAAGAGCATTCTGTCGGTGGCAGAGGCCGCCGAGGTCGCCAAGATCCACGGGCTCCCGCTCATCGTTGATGCGGCTGCCGAAGAGGATCTGCGCCTCTACTACAGCCAGGGAGCGGATCTGGTCATCTACAGCGGTGCCAAGGCCATTGAAGGACCCACCAGCGGGCTGGTAGTTGGCAAGCGTCAGTACGTGGAATGGGTCAAGCAGCAAGCCAACGGCATCGGCCGCGCCATGAAGGTGGGCAAGGAGGGGATCCTCGGCCTGACCCACGCCATCGAGCGCTATCTGGCCAAAGAGAAAGAGAGCGGCGCAGCCATGGTCGCCAAGATGACCCCATTCATCGAGCGCCTCAATCAGCTGCCCGGCGTCACCGCCAAAGTGGTGTGGGACAGCGCCGGGCGCGACATCGCCCGCACCGATATCGCCTTCGACCACCAGCAGCTCGGCATGACCACAGTGCAGGTCGTCAGCCGTTTGCAACAGGGCACACCTGCCATCTACTGCCGTGGCTACAAGGCCAACGAGGGGCACATCGAGATCGATGTGCGCAGCGTCACCGTGCCCCAGCTCGACCAAATCCACTCCGCCATTGCCAACCTCGTTCAGGAGAATCGCTGATGTCCCTTACCCCCAACTACTACCGTGATCGGGTCTGTCTCAACGTGCTGGCAGGTTCCAAAGAGAATGCCGTCGAGGTATACGACGCAGCCGAAGGCCACGTGCTGGTCGGTGTGCTCTCCAAAAACTACCCGGATATCCCCTCCGCGGTGGCCGACATGCGGGCTTACTCCAAGCTCATCGATAACGCTCTCTCCATCGGTCTGGGGGCCGGTGATCCGCGTCAATCCGCCATGGTGGCCGAGCTGGCCTGCCAGCTGCAGCCCCAGCACGTCAACCAGGTGTTCACTGGCGTTGGCGCCAGCAGGGCGCTGCTCGGCCAGTCGGAAACGCTGGTCAACGGCCTGCTCTCCCCCACCGGCATGCCGGGGATGGTGAAGATCTCCACCGGCCCGCTCAGCGCCGGGCAGCCGGACGGGATTGTCCCCATCGATACCGCCATCGCCCTGCTCAAGGATATGGGCGGCAGCTCGGTCAAGTTCTTCCCCATGGGCGGGCTGGCCTGCCGCGACGAGTATCAGGCGGTGGCCGAGGCCTGTGCCCGCCACGGCTTCTGGCTGGAGCCGACCGGCGGCATCGATCTGGAGAACTTCGAGGAGATAGTGCGGATTGCTCTGGATGCCGGGGTCGAGAAGGTGATCCCCCACGTCTACAGCTCCATCATCGACAGCGCGAGCGGTCAGACCCGTCCTGATGATGTACGGACTCTGCTGGCCATGGTGAAACGACTGTTAGCGTGATGGCAGTCACGGGCACCGGTTTAATCGCTGACCGGTGCCTGGCCTGCTGGTGACATGCTTGTTAACATCGGTCCTTTTATCGTGCAACAGGAGACGCTCATCCCCACATGATCAAGCTGCCCCACCCGAGACTGCACCAGCTGCTGACCCAACTTCATGCCGAACCACTGCCGCAGGAGGAGCTGGCTCGCCGCCTCAATGTCTCCACCCGCACCGTACGCACCGATGTGGCAACCCTCAACGAACTGATTGCCACGCACGGTGCCCACCTGATCCACCAGCGTGGCAGCGGCTACCAGCTGAAGATTTACAATCAGACGCTGTTTGAGGCATTGCTGGCAGCGCAGGGACAGGAGAATACCTTGCCGCGTACCAGTCGCGAGCGGGTGCTGCATCTGCAGATCCTGCTGCTGACGGCAGAACAGGGGATCAAGCTCGATGAGCTGGCCGATACCTGGTACCTGAGCCGGACGGCGCTGCAGGGCGATATGGCGGAAGTGCGGGAACAGCTGGCTCACTTTGGCCTCATGGTCGAGAGCAAACCAAGGGTGGGCATGCGGGTACAGGGGAGTGAGACGGCCATCCGCGCCTGCCTGACCCAGCTGCTCTGTCAGGAGCTGCTCAACAACCATCCCCTGCAGAGCCTGCTGCCCAACCTCTGCCCCTGCAAAACTCTGGAGGTAGTGGGCAATCACATTCACGCCCAGTTGAGCCGTCATCAGCTACGTCTGGCCGACGAGAGTTTGCAGCAGCTTGCCATCTACTGCGCCGTCGCCCTGCTGCGTCAGGCCGCTGGCCACGAGCTACGCCAATTCGCCAGCGAGGATCTCACGGCCCCCCTGCTGACAGTCGCCCGTGACATCTATGGCGAACTGCCGACCCTCACCCCGCCGAGAGAAGAGGAGATAGCCTGCCTCGCCATCCAGATCCAGGCGCGCCTGATTGCCGAAACGCCTCAGCTTAGCCCGGCCATGGCGGCCGAGAGCGAACAGCTGGTGGAACATCTGCTCACGTACATCCACCAGCACTACCCCTATGATCTGCGGGGTGACCAGCAGCTGCGAGCCGACCTGCAGACCCACATCAGCGCCATGCTGCTGCGGGTCAAGTACCAGATCGGCAGCCACAATCCGCTGGCAGACCACATCAAGCAGTACTACCCCCTCGCCTACGACATCACACTGGCAGCCATCTCGGAGTGGATCAGGCAGACTCCTTACCGGCTGACTCACCACGAGATCGGCTATCTGGTGATCCATATCGGGGTCGGGCTGGAGCGCCACTACGATATCGGCTACACCAGACGCCCGCAGGCACTGCTGCTGTGCGATGCGGGCAACGCCACCTTCCGCGTGCTGGAAGCGCGCATCAAGCGAGAGTATCCCCAGTTGCAGCTGACCACACTTGAATCGGTACGGGATTACGAAGGGCTGGCGCAGATCAAACAGGATTTTGTCATCAGTACCGCTAAGGTGAGCGAAAAGGATGTGCCGGTGGTGCAGGTCGACCCCTTCCCGACCCAGTACCAGCTGGAGCAACTTGGCAAGCTGGTGCTGATCGACCGCACCCGTCCCTATATGCTCGACAAGTACTTCGATGCAGACCATTTCATGGTGGTCAACGAGCCGATTACCCAGGCGGAACTATTTGATCGCATTTGCAGCCAGCTGGAGGCGGAGGATCTGGTAGAGAGCGGCTTCAGGGCCTCCCTGCAGGAGCGGGAGCGAATAGTCTCCACCATGCTGGGCGAGGGTATCGCCCTGCCCCACTCCCTCGGCCTGCTGGCTCGCCGGACGCTGGCCTATACCGTACTGGCACCGCAGGGGATCGACTGGGGCAATGGCGAAAACGCCACCCTCATCTTCGTGCTGGCCATCAGCAAGGCTGACTACGAGGAGGCGATGGGGCTCTACGATCTTTTTCTGGCGCTGATGAATGAAAAAGCCAGCAGAAGTCTGCTGGCTTGTCGCGATTTTGCCGATTTCAAAGCGCTGGCAAGAGTAGCGCCATGAGCGTCGCCACTACTCCTCGTTGAAACCCGAGGTGAACAGCTCAACTACGGCGGCAAGGGCCTCAACCTCTTCGGGGCCCTCAACCTGCACTTCCACCTGCTTTCCCTGAGCGGAGTCCAGCATCAGCAGGCCTATCACGCTGTCAGCATCGGCCTCGACCCCATCTTCATTACGCAGCAACACATGGGCATCGAATCCCTGTACCAGCTCGAACAGCATCATGGCCGGTCTGGCGTGAATGCCCAGCTTGTTTTTCACTTCAACCGAAGCAGAGACTGTCATTTGGCCGTCCTATTGCGTCATCAGGAGTGGGATGGGTTCTTGTCGAGGGTCCGGTGGCGGAGCTGCACGTTCTTGCCCTGCGCTCTGAAGGCCGCTGCCAGCCGCTCCGCGATAAAGACCGAACGGTGCTGACCGCCGGTACAACCGATACCGACCGTCACATAGCTGCGATTGTTGCGCTCAAGATGGGGCAACCAGGTCGCCAGCATGTTTTCGATCTGCTGGGTAAACAGCATCACATCCGCTTGCGCCGCGAGGTAGTCGGCGACCGGTTCATCCTTGCCGGTAAAAGGCTTGAGTTCCGGGATCCAGTGCGGGTTGGGCAGGAAGCGGGCATCAAACACGAAGTCGGCATCCTTGGGAATGCCGTACTTGAAACCGAAAGATTCAAACACCAGCACCAGCTCGTTCTCTTTCTTGCCGAGCACCCGGGTCTTGATGAGCTCGCTCAGGTCGTGAATGCTGAGGTTGGTGGTATCGATACGCAGATCGGCAGTAGAGGAGAGCGGCGCCAGCAGGTGGGTCTCCTGACGGATCGCCTCATCCAGCGACAGCTTGTTGCGCGACAGGGGGTGCAGGCGGCGGCTCTCGCCATAGCGCTTGAGCAGGGTGCCATTGTCGGCATCGAAGAAGAAGCTGGCGAATTCAACCCGCCCTTCGTTGCGAACCTGAGCCAGCAGATTCTCCAGTTTTTCCGGGTCACCGGGCAGGTTGCGCACGTCGATGCTGACCGCCAGCTTGTCGTACTGGCTCTCGACCGAGACGATCAGCTGGGGCAACAGGTTGACCGGCAGGTTATCTACACAGTAGTAACCCAAGTCCTCCAGCACACGCAGGGCTACCGTCTTGCCGGAGCCCGAACGTCCACTCACCACGATTAACTGCATCTTGTTCCCTCACGCCAAAACGGGTGTGTCATCAGGGCCTGCACATCAGGCCGAGGTCATGATCTGATAGAGCTCTTCGTCACTGGTAGCCTGACGCAACTGGCGGCAGACCGCCTTGTCGCCCAGCTTGGAAGCCATCAGGGAAAGGGTCTTGAGATGCTGTTTGCACTCGCTCTCCGGTACCAGCAAGGCAAACAGCAGGTCAACCGGTTGATTGTCGATGGAGTCGAAAGGGATGGGGTCGGCAAAGGTCATCAGGATCGCGGTTGGCGGGAACTCATCGTCAATTCGACCGTGGGGGATCGCAATACCGGCACCGATCCCGGTACTACCCATTTTCTCGCGGGCCAGCAAGCATTCGAACAACGCCTGGCGGGAGGTGCCGAGGCGTTCGGCAGCCAGCTCGCTGATGATTTCAAGGGCGCGTTTCTTGCTGGTACATGGGACTGCACTCTTGGTGCAGTCCCGACTCAGTATGTGTTCAAGTTGCATAGTTATTTTTTATTTAACTTATCTTTGTGCTTGATGATCTGCCTGTCCAGCTTGTCGAGCAAGGTATCAATCGCGGCATACATATCGGCATGCTCGGAGTTGGCGAACACCTCGCCACCGCTGACGTGCAGTTTGGCTTCGGCAATCTGGTTCAGTTTCTCTACGCTAAGCACCACATGCACGTTGTTGATGTGGTCAAAATGACGCTCGAGTTTGGCAAATTTGTTATTCACATAATCACGCAGAGCTTCGGTGATCTCGACATGGTGTCCGGTCAGGTTAATTTGCATAACATCATCCTTTTGTTTTGCCTAAACCAGGCGTTTGCGCTGATTGGAAGGTGGGATAAACAAGGATTCGCGATACTTAGCGATCGTGCGTCTAGCCACCATAATACCCTGTTCGGCCAGCAAATCCGCGATCTTGCTATCACTTAACGGTTTGGCAGGATTCTCTGCCGTCACCAGCTTTTTGATGAGCGCGCGAATTGCGGTCGATGAGCACTCTCCTCCTCCTTCGGTGTTCACATGGCTGGAGAAAAAAAACTTCAATTCGAAGATACCACGGGGGGTATGCATGTATTTCTGGGTGGTCACCCGGGAGATGGTCGACTCATGCATCTCCACCGCTTCGGCGATGTCGTTGAGCACCATCGGCTTCATCGCCTCTTCACCATACTCGAAAAAGCCCTGCTGCTGCTCGACAATACAGCTGGCTACTTTCAGCAGGGTATCGTTGCGGCTCTCAAGGCTCTTGATGAACCACTTTGCTTCCTGCAAATGGGAGCGGATGAACTGGGTATCCGTGCTGCTGCGGGCATTGCGGGCCATGGCGGCATAGGTCTCGTTGACCCGGATGCGCGGGGCGGAATCGGGGTTGAGCTCCACCACCCAGCGGTTCTGGCGCTTTACCACCGAAACATCGGGGATCACATACTGGGAGTCGCTCTGGATAATGCCATTGCCGGGGCGCGGCTCCAGAAGCTGGATCAGATCCAGCACCTCCTTGAGGTCGCTCTCCTTGAGGCGGGTTTTGCGGGCCAGAGTACGATAATCGCGGTTGCCGAGCAGATCCATGTGCTCGAGGATCACCTCTTTGGCTTCGTTGAGCCAGGGGGTCTCGGGGGCATACTGCTCCAGCTGGATAAGCAGGCACTCCTGCACCGAACGGGCGGCGATACCGACCGGGTCAAAATGCTGCACCCGCTTGAGGACAGCCTCCACCTCGTCGAGCTCGACCTCAACCTCGTCACTGCTGACGGCGGTCTGGATATCCTCCAGCGCTACGGTCAGATAACCGGATTCGTCGATGGCATCGATGATGGCGAGCGCGATGGCGGCATCGACATCGCTAAACGGCGTGAGCCGCATCTGCCACAGCAGATAGTCCTGCAGGTTTTCGGTGGTCTCGCCCTGATAGACGCTGTCTTCACCGTCGTGGATCGGGCCTGCGCTCTGGGCGGTACCGGCGGAGTAAACCTCGTCCCAAGTGGTATCAACCGGCAACTCGTCCGGCATCTGCTCCTGAGCCATGGCATCGCTGGAGTCGAGCTGGCTGGCATCGATGGCCTCTTGCGGGGCAGTCTCCTGCACTTCGCTCTCTTCCTGCTCCAGCAGAGGATTGCTTTCGAGCGCTTGCTGAATTTCCTGCTGGAGTTCCAGAGAGGAGAGCTGGAGCAGACGAATCGCTTGTTGTAATTGCGGCGTCATGGTCAGGGACTGACCGAGACGCAACTGTAATGTCGGCTTCATCTACGTCGGGATATCCTTATGTTCAGCGAGGCACTGTCACAGAGAATGAAGGCTGCCCCCTTACTATAGACTGAATTGATCGCCCAAATAGACGCGCTTGACCTGTTCATCGGCGAGGATATCGGCCGGAGCCCCCTCGGCAATCATCTGGCCGTGGCTGACGATATAAGCCTTCTCGCATACGTCCAGAGTCTCTCTGACGTTGTGGTCGGTAATCAAGACGCCAAGACCCCTATCTTTCAGGTGCTGGATGATCTTCTTGATGTCTATCACAGAAATCGGGTCGACCCCTGCAAAGGGTTCATCCAGCAGGATAAAGCGCGGCTCTGCTGCCAGCGCCCGGGCAATCTCGACCCGGCGCCGCTCACCACCGGAGAGGCTTTGCCCCAGGTTGTCGCGGATATGGGTGATGTTGAACTCTTCCAGCAGTTGCTGAACCTTGTCCTCCCGCTCTTCGCGACTCAACTCCTTGCGCGTCTGCATCACACCCATCAGGTTTTCATACACAGTGAGGCGGCGGAAGATGGAAGCTTCCTGCGGCAGGTAACCGATACCGTTACGGGCACGCACGTGCATGGGCTGCAGGCTGATGTCCTGATCATCGATGGTGATGAGACCGGCATCGCGCTGTACCAGCCCGACGATCATGTAAAACGACGTGGTCTTGCCGGCACCGTTGGGACCGAGCAGGCCGACGATCTGGCCGGTTCCTACCTCAAGGCTCACGTCGCTAACCACCATGCGACGCTTGTAACTCTTCTGCAGGCCGACTGCTTTCAATACTGCCATGGCTTATTTTCCCTGCTTCTTCTGGTCGGCGGGCTTGTCGAAATTCTCGACCTGATCGGGCAGGAACACCGTCTTGACCCGCTGATTCGGGGTCTTGCTCTCGGCAATCATCTTCTGTTTAACGATGTCGTAACGGATCAGGTCGCCGTTGACCTGGCTATCTTCCTGCTTGAGCTGGCCGTTACCGGTGATAGTCACCAAACGCTTTTTCAGCTCATAACGAATGCTGTCACCATGGGCGTTAACCGGCTTGCCGTTATCCAGGATCTGGAAGAAGGTGGCGGGTTTGCCATAGGCTGTCATTACCTCGGCCCCTTTCTCGCCGGAACGGGTTACCACAACCTTGTCAGCCTTGATCCTGATGGTGCCCTGATTGATGGTCACATCCTGCTCGAAGGTGATGCGGTTGTCCTGCATCTCGGCCACCTGCTTGATGGCGTCGACATAGACCTTCTCGGTGAAGTCGGACTCCTTGGCGTTGACTGTGCCGCAGAGCATCAGAGCGGCGAGTGCCAGATTAGCGTTTTTCATTGAAATAGATGGCATGACCTTGATCCAGTAGCTCAAAATATTTGCGGTCCAGATGGCCCTTGAGGCCAACCCCTTCGGTCTGGAAATCCTGACCCAAAATGTTCACTTGCCGATTGCTGCGTACGTCCTGTGTCACCAGATCCAGTTCCATATAGGGCGTATCCAGCTTGGAGATAAAGGAGTCCGGCAGCAACCCGTCCAGATGCACCTTGTCCCGCAGGATCACGTTGTCATCGGTATTGAGTACGCCGGTCTCGGCCGTCACCTTCCACTCGGCCTGTCCCTGCTCGTCAAACATGTAGACTACCGGTTTTTCGAAGGTAGCCTGCTCGAGGATCTGGAAATACTCAGCATATCGGGACTCCAGCCGCTCGGTACGCTTGCCGTTGACATCGAACCGGGTGATCACCAGATCTCTGGCGACAAAATCCGGCTGATAGTGCTCGGTTTTTACCTTGGCCTCGGGCACCAGCTCCACCTTGCCAAGCTGCCAGGCCACCAGAGCGACCAGAAACAGCAGGCCAAACAACAGGGTTTGTCTGCTCATGCCGATACCTCGGGCTGATAATCGTCATGGCCCTGTGCCTGCAGGATGAGATCGCACACTTCGCGCACAGCCCCCATACCGCCGCCAAGCCGGGTCACCATATCGGCACGGCTCAGCACCAGCGGATGGGCATCGGCAACCGCAATGCCGAGGCCACAGGCCTCCATCACCGGCAGGTCGATGGTGTCGTCTCCCATGTAGGCTGCCTGTTCGGGTGTCAGTCCCAGCTTGGTCAGCAGGGCTTCAAAATGAGGCAACTTCTTGTCCGCCCCCTGTACCACATGGGCCACACCCAGGCTCTTCATCCGATCGCTGACGATACGGGAGTTGCGCCCGGTAATGATGGCGATCTCGATCCCGGCATTGAGCAGTGCCCGCATGCCGGCGCCGTCGCGGGTACAGAAAGTTTTCAGCTCTTCGCCGTTGTTCCCCATGTAGATGAGGCCATTGGAGAGGACCCCGTCCACATCGCACACCAGCAGGCGAATTTGCGCCGCCTTGTCGAACTGGCTGCGCGTCACCGGACCATAGAGGGTCGGTACGTTTTGCATCAAATAACTCCGGCTTTCAGCAGGTCATGCATGTTGAAGGCACCCAGTGGGCGCTTGTCGCCATCCACAACCAGTAATCCGTTGATTTTTCTCGTTTCCATCAGTTTGACGGCTTCTGCCGCCATCATCTCGGGCCCTACGGTAACACAGTTGGCCGTCATGACGCGGCTGATGGGGGTGCGATGAATATCGACCTGCTGGTCAAGAATGCGGCGCAGGTCGCCATCAGTGAAGAGTCCCGCCAACAGCCCGTGCTGGTCAACCACTGCGGTCATGCCGAGCCCTTTGCGGCTAACTTCCAGCAGCGCTTCGCTGATGGTGGCATCGATCCCCACCCGGGGCAACAGCTCGCCACTGTGCATCAAATCGCCCACTCGCAACAGCAACCGCTTGCCGAGCGAACCACCCGGGTGAGAGAGGGCGAAATCGTCGGCGGTAAAGCCGCGCGCTTCCAGCAGGGCGACCGCCAGCGCATCACCCATCACCAGGGTCGCCGTGGTGCTGGAGGTGGGCGCCAACCCGAGCGGACAGGCCTCTTTCTCCACCTTGATGCACAGATGCACGTTGGCCTCTTTGGCCATGGTGGAGGCCGGGTTGCCGGTCATGCAGATGAGCGGGATACCGCGACGCTTGAGCACCGGCAGCAGGGCCAGGATCTCGTCGCTCTCGCCGGAATTGGAGATGGCAATGATGAGATCCCCTGCCGAAATCATTCCCAGATCGCCGTGGCTGGCCTCACCCGGGTGCAGGAAAAAGGCCGGCGTACCGGTACTGGCGAGGGTGGCGGCAATCTTGCTGCCGATATGGCCCGACTTGCCCATCCCGGTGACCACTATCTTGCCACCACAACGGAGCACCATCTCGCACGCCTTGTCGAAGGCGTCGTTCAGATACTGATAGAGTCCATCAATCGCTTGCTTTTCTGTGTCCAGCACCGCGCGGGCACTGCGACGGAAATCGAACAGTTCAGACACTTTCTCGGGGGTTGCAGACATAAAGAGACAGCTCCGGGGCGAATTTAGCTGCGGGATTATAAAAAAGTCTGCTCTGATAAGCGAATCGGATGGCAAATCCCGTAACACATGACGCAGTTTGTTACATAAAACTGTCGCGCAAACCGCGCTGAAGGCTGCTCAATAGTTGTTCCTTGCTGTTGCTTAGACCTAGACTAGCCCATAAAATTCGCACCTCATTTACACCGAATGGACAATTGTTTGAACAATGACCTGATCACCGTCTCCGATCTGACCTTCAGTCACGGAGACAGGCTGCTGTATGACGGAATCAACCTGACCATTCCCCGTGGCAAGGTCACCGCCGTCATGGGCCCGAGCGGCATCGGCAAAACGACCCTGCTGCGCCTGATCGGTGGCCAGCTCAAACCCGAGTCCGGTCATATCCTGTTTGACGGGGAAGATATCCCCGCACTCTCCCGCTCGCGCCTCTACGAGGTACGCAAGCGGATGAGCATGCTGTTCCAGAGCGGTGCCCTCTTTACCGGCATGACGGTCTACGACAACGTGGCCTTCCCGTTGCGGGAGCACTCAGGGCTGCCGGAAGAGCTGATCCACACCATTGTCATGATGAAGCTGCAGGCTGTAGGTCTGCGCGGCGCGGCAAAACTGATGCCATCCGAGCTCTCCGGCGGCATGGCCCGCCGGGCAGCGCTGGCTCGCGCCATCGCGCTGGATCCGGATCTCATCATGTATGACGAGCCGTTTGTCGGCCAGGATCCCATCACCATGGCGGTGCTGGTCAAGCTGATAAAGGATTTGAACGATGCCCTTGGTATCACCTCCGTCATCGTCACCCACGACGTGAAAGAGGTGCTCAGCATCGCCGATTACGCCTACATCATCGCCAACCGCAAGGTGGTGGCGCACGGTACGCCGGAACAGCTGCGCGAGGAGCACAACCCCGAAGTCGAGCAGTTCCTCAAAGGATTACCCGATGGTCCTGTTCCGTTTCACTTTCCGGCAGGCGACCTGCTACAGGATCTCTGATGTTGATAAGTCAAATAAGCAAGCTGGGGCGGGTCGGCATTCGCGCCATCACCTCCCTGGGTCGGGCAGCCATCATGCTGTTCCATGCGCTGGCGGGCAAACCCGAACCACGCAAGCACTTCCCGTTGCTGGTGCAGCAGCTCTATGTTGTCGGGGTGCAGTCCGTCGCCATCATTCTGGTGTCGGGGCTGTTCATCGGCATGGTGCTGTCGCTGCAGGGCTACAACGTACTGAAGGATTTTGGTGCCGAGCAGAGTCTGGGCCCGCTGGTCTCTCTCTCGCTGTTGCGAGAGCTGGGCCCTGTGGTAACCGCGCTGCTGTTTGCCGGTCGCGCCGGTTCGGCTCTCACTGCCGAGATCGGCCTGATGAAGGCGACCGAGCAGCTTTCGAGCCTCGAGATGATGGCAGTCGATCCACTGCGCCGTGTGGTGGCGCCCCGCTTCTGGGCCGGGGTCATCAGCATGCCGCTGCTGGCCTTCATGTTCAGCCTGATCGGTATCTTTGGCGGCAAGCTGGTCGGGGTTGACTGGCTTGGCGTCGACGAAGGGGGCTTCTGGTCTGCCATGCAGGCCTCTGTCGACTGGCATGAAGATATCATGCAGGGTGCCATCAAGAGCCTGATCTTCGCTCTGGTGGTCACCTGGATAGCCCTCTTCAACGGCTATGATGCCAAGCCGACCTCGGCCGGGATCAGTCAGGCCACGACTCGTACCGTGGTTCACTCATCCCTCGCCGTACTCGGCCTGGATTTTATTCTCACTGCAGTCATGTTTGGATAAGGTAAAGATGAAGTTCAGCAAAGTAGAATTCCTGGTTGGCACCTTCATGCTGGCCGGCATCGGTGCCATTCTGGCGTTGGCACTGCAAGTGGCCGGTTTGAGCTTCAAACCGGAAGGAGAAACCTATACCCTGCGCGCGCATTTCGATAATATCGGCGGCCTGAAAGTCCGTTCGCCGGTCAAGGTCGGCGGCGTGGTGGTTGGCCGGGTCAGCGACATCGTGCTCGACCCGAAAACCCAGGTTCCCGAGGTCACCCTGCAGATGGAAAAGAGTGCCGGCGAGTTCTCCGAGACCAGCACCCTCTCCATCCTCACTTCCGGTCTGCTCGGCGAGCAGTACATCGGTCTGGCCCCCGGCTTTACCGACGAGGAGATGGGGACCAACATGCTCAAGGATGGCGACCTGATTGAAGACACCAAATCCGCCATCGTGCTGGAAGATCTGATTGGCAAGTTCCTCTATAGCAGCCAGTCCTCCGACAGCAAGTCAGACAGCAAGAAGGAGTAACTATGTTCAAGAAAATTGCCCTGCTGCTGGGTCTGATGACCAGCATGTTCTTTTCCCTGTCCGCTCAGGCGGTTGATGCCACCGATCCCTACGCGTTAGTGGATCAGGCAGCCAAACAGACCTTTGCCCGCCTGAAAGCCGATCAGGCTGAGGTCAAAAGCAACCCGGATCACCTGCGGGTGATCATCCGCGAAGAGCTGCTGCCCTATGTGGACAACCGCTTCGCTGCCTACAAGGTGCTGGGCAACCAGATCAAGGAAACCACTCCGGCCCAGCGTGACGCCTTCGTCGCCGCCTTTACCGAGTACATGGTGAGCTCCTACGCCGACGCACTGGCCCACTTCGACAAGCAGACCGTCAGGGTCGAGCCGGGCAAGGCGCCGGGTGCCAGCAACATCACCGCAGTCAACGTCAGTGTGAAAGAGGCCGGCAAGCCGGACATCTTCCTCGAGTTCAAGCTGCGCAAGAACAACAAGACTGGCGAGTGGAAAGCCTTCGACATGGTGGCAGAGGGGATCAGCCTGCTCTCCGCCAAGCAGAGCGAGCTGGGCGGCCTCATCCGCCAGAATGGCATCGACGCCGTGATCAAGCAGCTCAACGAGCACAATGCCAAGCCGCTGGTACTCAAGAAATGATCCTGAGCGGTGATCTGCAAGCGCCACAGGTCAAGGACCTGTGGCAACGCCGCGACGAGTGGTGGCAGGATGACCGGCTCGAGCTGGGCGGGGTCACCACCCTCGACTCCGCCGGGCTGGCACTGCTGGTCAAATGGGCTAAAGCCGCTCTCGCACGAGGCGCCACACCGCAACTGGTGGGCGCCTCCAGTGATTTCTATACCCTGGCCAACCTCTACGGGGTGGCCGGTTTGTTTCAGTCAACTCCGCTCACAACTGAGGACGCATAATGCAAGTCTCTGAAATTGAAGCGATACTCCTCGAGGCTCTGCCATTGTCCGAAGTCCATGTCAAAGGGGACGGTAGTCACTATCAGGTGATCGCCGTTGGTGACATGTTTGACGGCATGAGCCGGGTCAAGAAACAGCAGGCCATCTATGCCCCGCTGATGGACAAGATCGCCAGCAACGCCATTCACGCCCTCTCCATCAAGGCGTTCACCGACGCCGAGTGGAAACGCGAACGTAAATTCCTAATGCCCTCCTGATTTGGTAACCAAGTAGAAAATGGACAAATTCAAAATCGATGGTCGTTGTACTCTCAACGGCGAAGTGACCATCTCCGGCGCCAAAAACGCCGCGCTGCCGATCCTGTTCGCAACCCTGCTCTGTGATGAAGAGGTGCACCTCTCCAACGTGCCGCGCCTGAAAGACGTGGGCACTACCATCAAGCTGCTGGAGATGCTGGGCGCCACCACCAAGGTCAACGGCAATGTAACCGTGCTGACCGGTGCCGTGAACAACCACGTTGCCCCCTACGAGCTGGTGAAGACCATGCGCGCCTCCATTCTGGCGCTGGGCCCGCTGGCCGCCCGTTTCGGTGCTGCCGACGTCTCCCTGCCCGGCGGCTGCGCCATCGGTGCCCGTCCGGTCAACCTGCACGTCCACGGTCTGGAACTGATGGGCGCCAAGATCACCATCGAGGATGGCTACATCAAGGCCCGTGTCGACGGTCGCCTGAAGGGTGCCCACATCCTGATGGACATGGTCTCCGTCACCGGTACCGAAAACCTGATGATGGCTGCCACCCTGGCTGAAGGCCGTACCGTGATCGAAAACGCCGCGCGCGAGCCGGAAGTGGTCGATCTGGCCCACTTCCTCAACGCGCTGGGTGCCAAGATCCAGGGCGCAGGCACTGACACCCTGATCATCGACGGCGTCGAGCGTCTGCACGGCGGCAGCTACAGCGTCCAGCCTGACCGTATCGAAACCGGTACCTTCCTGGTGGGCGCAGCGGTTACCGGTGGCAAGATCACCTGCCGCAACACCGACCCGACCCTGCTGGAAGCGGTACTGGTCAAGCTGGAAGAGGCTGGCGCCCTGATTGAGAAGGGTGAAGACTGGATCACCCTCGATATGACTGGCCGCACCCTCAAGCCGGTCACCATCAAGACTGCCCCCTACCCGGCATTCCCGACCGACATGCAGGCCCAGTTCACCGTGCTGAACGCGGTGGCCCAAGGCACCGGCATGATCACCGAGACCATCTTCGAGAACCGCTTCATGCACGTTCCCGAGCTGGTTCGGATGGGCGCCGACATCGAGTTACAGGGCAACGTGGCCATCTGCCGTGACACCGCTCAGCTCAAGGGTGCCCAGGTGATGGCGACCGATCTGCGCGCCTCTGCCAGCCTGGTACTGGCCGGCTTCGTTGCTGAAGGCTCCACCATCGTCGACCGCATCTACCACAT
This sequence comes from Aeromonas sp. SCS5, assembly GCF_001887375.1. Taxonomy (NCBI): domain Bacteria; kingdom Pseudomonadati; phylum Pseudomonadota; class Gammaproteobacteria; order Aeromonadales; family Aeromonadaceae; genus Aeromonas; species Aeromonas sp. SCS5. Next base: position 91,073 of record NZ_LFCS01000009.1, on the reverse strand, counting down.
CGACCGTGGCTACGAGAACATCGAGCAGAAGCTGCAAGGTCTGGGTGGCCGCATCGAGCGCATCAAGGGCTGATTGCCGCCCCTGAACACTGGCTAACAAAAAGGCCCCTCGCACTGCGAGGGGCCTTTTGCATTCTTTCTGCTCGGCAGAACCGGGGGATCAGTGACCCGCCAGCTTCATGCTCTCCACCAGTACCGAACCGGTCTTGAGGCTGGAGCGCTCATCTTCATCGCTACCCACAGCCACTATGTGACTGAACATCTCGGCCAGATTGCCGGCAATGGTGATCTCCTCGACCGGATAGGCGATCTCTCCATTCTCGACCCAAAAGCCGGCGGCGCCGCGGGAGTAGTCGCCATTGACGATGTTGACCCCCTGCCCCATCAGCTCGGTCACCAGCAAGCCGGTACCCATCTCCTTGAGCATGCCATTGAAGTCCTGACCTGTGCTGGAGACTTGCCAGTTGTGGATACCACCGGCGTGACCGGTGCTGGTCAACCCCAGTTTGCGGGCGGAGTAGGAGGTGAGCAGCCAGCTCATCAGCTCGCCATTGCGCACTATGTCCATATCGCGGGTACGCACCCCTTCGCCATCAAACGGGGTACTGGCCAGACCGCCCAGCAGGTGGGGGAACTCCTGGATGGTCAGCCACTCGGGCAGGATCTGCTTGCCCAGCTTGTCCAGCAGGAAGCTCGACTTGCGATAGAGGTTGCCCCCGCTGATCGCCATCACCAGATGACCCCACAGACCGGAGGCGGTATCGGGATGGAACATGACCGGAGCCTGGCAGGTCGCAATTTTGCGGGCGCCAAGGCGGGAGAGGGTACGCTCCACCGCTTCATCGGCAATGCGCTGCGGGCTCCAGATCCCTTCAAGAGTTCGGCTGGAGGAGTAGCCATAATCGCGCTGCATGTCGCCATCCTGCTCACCGATCAGCACGCAGCTGAGGGAGTTGCGCGAGGCTGCATAGCCTTTGACGAAGCCGTGGCTGTTGCCATAGACCTTGATGCCGAGGTGGCTGGAGAAGCCGGCCCCGTCGGAGTGCTTGATGCGGGCATCGCGCCCCTGCGCCAGGCGCTCGCACTCGGTAGCCAGCTCGATCCCATATTGGGGATCCAGCGCCACCGGGTGGCACAGCTGCAGATCGGGCGCATCCCAGGCCAGCAGTTCGGCATCCGCCAGACCGGCACAGGCATCCGGTGAGGTGTGGCGGGCAATCTCCATCGCCGCTTCAACGGCGGCACGGATGGCGGGACGGCTCAGGTCGGTAGTGGAAGAGGAGCCTTTGCAGCCATCCCTATAGACGGCAATACCGAGCGCGCCGTCCTTGTTGAATTCAATGCTTTCCAGTTCACAACCGCGGGTGTTGACCGACAGTCCGGTCTGCTTGCTGATGGAGACTTCGGCCAGCGAAGCGCCCAGTCCTTTGGCAATATCCAGAGCCTCGGCAACCACGGCCTCGAGATGGGCTTGATCCTGGCGGATTTGGTCTTGCTGATCCATAACTCACATCTGTATGAAGGAAGGAAAGGGGCTAAGCATATCAGACCCCTGCGCCCAGCGGGAGAAGCTGGTAACATATCCACCAAATGTGAATGACAGGAATCAAGAGACCGATGAGTCACCATCAAGACGACAACGAGTGGGAAGATTGGGGCCCCAGCAAGAGCCAGCTCAAGCGTGATGCCGAAGCCCTGCAGAAGATGGGGGAAGAGATTGTCTCCCTCAGCCACAGCGAGCTGGAGAAGATCCCGCTGGATGAAGAGCTGGCAGAAGCGGTCGAGCTGGGCCGCAAGCTCAAGCCGAAGAAGGATGAGTCCTTCCGCCGTCACCTGCAGTTCATCGGCCGCCTGATGCGCAGCCGGGATGTAGAGCCGATCGCCGAAGCGCTCTCCATCATCAAGAACCGCCACTCCACCGTGAATGCCCGCCTGCACCGGCTGGAGCAGTGGCGCGAGCGGCTGATCAATGAAGGCGACAGCGCCCTCAATGAGTTGATGTCCCAGTTCCACGAACTGGATCGCCAGAAGCTGCGCCAGCTGATCCGCAGCGCCAACAAGGAGCGGGAGCTGAACAAGCCGCCGGTAGCCTATCGCGAGATGTACCAGTATCTGCGCGGCGAGATTGAAGACCTGCTGTGATCCCCGAAAAACGCCTCCCCTTGCGGAGGCGTTTTTTTATGCACGCCCCGCCACTCCCGCCCGCATCACAACACCCACCTCGTTTAATATATCCACCACAAAGCAGCAGTTTTATGCAAAGCGATGGCTTGAAATGGCCACAAACAGGCTGTTTGGCGAAGATGCAAGCCACAACCATTAACATTTTTGCATCATTTTGTTTGACATATTGAACGGCCTTGGCAGACTGGAAGCAGGATCCAGGCTGTCGTTGCCGAGGCTGACCGACGATTCTGCCCCCCGGGCCGACACGGGATCCCTTGACCATGCCTTGAGGCATGCCCTTGTCCGGTTGATGTGCAAGGGTCTGCCCAAGGCGCAGGATGCGAATTCAACGCCAAGGATAACTCAGGTGCCCTATGTCAACGCCTTCACTCCCTCCCAACCGTAAACCCGTCGTATTGATGACCATGGGCGCCCAGCCCCGCAACGGCCACGCCTATCAGGTGATGACCCACAAATACATCACGCCGCTGGTGGAACTCAGCCACTGTGTTCCTCTGCTAGTGCCCACCTGCTGCGGCACAGCTGATCTGGAGCAGTATCTGGATCTGGCGGATGGCGTCTACCTGAGCGGGGCGGGTTCCAACATAGACCCCGCCCTCTATGGTCAGGAGAACCTCACTCCGGAGAAGCAGCAGGATCGGGATCGCGATCTGTTCGATCTGCCGCTCATCAAGGGGGCGCTGGCGCGTGGACTACCGATCCTCGGCATCTGCCGCGGCATGCAGGAGATCAACGTGGCGCTGGGTGGAGATATCCACCAGAAGGTCTATAGCGAGCCGGGATATGACGATCATCGGGAGGATTCGGACGATCCGGTAGACGAGCAGTATGGCGAGAGCCACCAGATTCATCTGGTCTCCGGCAGCTGGTTTGCCGACCTGATGGGCGAAGAGAGCATTGCCGTCAACTCGTTGCACGGACAGGGGATCAAGACGCTGGGCAGCGGGCTGGAACCGCTGGCCCACGCCGAGGATGGCCTGATCGAGGCGATCCACGCCCCCGTCATCTCCCCCTTCCTGCTGGCTGTGCAGTGGCATCCGGAGTGGAAAGCGAGGGAAAACTCCTACTCCATCAAGATCTTCCAGGCTTTTGGCGATGCCTGCCGCAAGCGCCAGGCAGTCACCAGCAAGACCTAATCACTCGCCAAACCCGCGCGCCTTGAGCTTGGGCATTCCCCCTCGCTCGAGGCGCAAGCCACGACAGGCATCCAGTCCTTTCAGGCCGCGCTGGATATGGTCCGGCGACTGGCCGAATACCATGCCATTGCTGCGATAGAGATTGTTGTCATCCAGCTCGAACTTCTCCCCTCCAATCAACAGCTGCTCACGGCCATTCACCTTGTCGCCACGCTTGATGGGTACCGTCATGTCGCTCAGCACCTCGCCAGTCGCACATCCCTCGCGCCAGCGTGCCTCGCTGGAGAAGGGGGTAATGGCAATCTCGCGCCAGGATCCATCCCTGAACTCGACCCGATAGCGATCCACCAGCAGGTCACAGCCAGCCAACGGCAAGAGCGCCATCAAACAGATGATTTTCTTTGAGAATTGCACTGGAAGCCCTCCCTGAAGCTATTGAGTGCAGCATAAATAAAATGGCGCATCGGCGCACCATTTCTCCGCCATGGAACAGCTATGCTGGAGGTAAACAATGCCAAGGGGCTGCTATGTTTGGCGATAATCTCACTGCGCTACCGACCCTGCTCTGGATCGGTGAACACCCGTTCTGGACCCTGCTCACCCTGTCGCTGATGCTGGTGCACTTCTGGCGCCGCCCCGGCGAACGGCGGGAGCTGCTCTCCGAGCTTGGCTTCGTGATGATGAGCATAGTGGTCATCGTCCTGATCCAGCTGGAAGGAGGCTGGTTCAAGCTGCCGCTCCCTCACCATCTGCTGGTTGAAATCTCCACCCTGCTGGCAGGGCTGGTGATGGTGAAGATCTGGGGGATCCTGCTGTTCGAATTCCTGCTGCCGCTCTGTCACGTGAAGATCCCGCGGATCATCGCCGACATCGTCATCACCATCGGCTACATCGGCTGGGGGCTGTTTCGCCTCTACGCTTCCGGCATGGCGCTCGGGGAGATAGTCACCACCTCGGCGGTGATCACCGCCGTCATCGCCTTTGCCATGCAGGACACTCTCGGCAACCTGCTGGCTGGCGTATCGATCCAGCTCGACAGCTCCATCTCCATCGGTGACTGGCTGCAGGTGGACACCACCCAGGGGCGCGTCGTCGAGATCAACTGGCGCGCCACCACCATCGAGACCCGCAACTGGGAGACAGTGGTCATCCCCAACAGCCACCTGCTCAAACAGCGTTTCACTGTACTCGGCCGTCGCCGTGGCGAACCGCTCCAGTGGCGACGCTGGGTCTGGTTCGATCTGACGCTGGATACCCTGCCGACCCAGATTATCGCGCTGATCGAGAAGTCCCTGCGGGAGACCAAACTGCCCTGCGTCGCCAAGCACCCGCAACCGGACTGCCTGCTGATGAACGTCGAAGGGGGCATTGCCCGCTATGCGGTGCGCTACTGGCTGACCGACCTGGCCCGCGATGACCCCACCGACTCCATGGTACGCAGCCTCATAGATGCCGCCTTGCGTCGCAATGACAGGCGCCTCACTCCGCCGATCTTCAACGTCTTTATGGCCAAAGAAAAGCAACATCTGGATGCACGCCACAAACGCCACACCGCCGAGCGTACCGACACGTTGCGCAAGCTGCCGCTGTTTGCCATGTTGCAGGAGAACGAGCTGCTTCAGCTGGCCGATCAGGTAAAATTTGCCCCCTTTGTCAGCGGTGACGTCATGCTGGAGCAGGGGGAGGTATCAAGCTGGCTCTTCGTGCTGGTCAAGGGCGAGGCCGAGATGCTGGTCAATGCGGAGGGAAAAGAGTTAAAACTCGGCACGCTCGGGGCGGGTGACTTCTTTGGCGAGCTGAGCCTGCTCACCGGCGAGCCCAGCACCTTCACGGTACGGGCGCTCGCCACGGTCGAGACCTATCGCATCAATCAGGCGATGTTTCAGGCGCTGGTTGCCCAACGCGAATCGCTGGTCGAGCCCCTTTATCGGGTGCTGAGCGATCGTCAGCAGGAGCAGCAGGCGCTGCTGGATCGCGAGGCAGAGTCCATGAAGCATCCACCACAACAGCTGGATCTGCTCGACAAGCTGATGAAGCTGTTTGGCGGCAGATAAGGCAACCTCTGGCGGAGTTGCTACTACAGCTCCGCCATACTACTCCCCCTCATTCCCTCACCAGCCCGGCAACCTTCACAACAGCAGCTCGGCCAGCTCTCCCAACGCACTCAGCTCTACATCCGGCAGTTGCTGCAACTGCTGCCATGGCTGCTGTCGCTCGTTGAGCCAGGCGGCGCGAAAGCCGTGGAAGCGAGCCCCCAGCACATCGGTCTCGGGATGATCCCCCACATGGAGGATCCGCTCCGCAGGCAGTTTGAGGGCGCTGCGGGTCTGCTCAAACATATCCGGTGCCGGCTTCATTCTGGCATTCATCCCCGCCTTGCAGACCAGAGTGAAATAGGGCTCAAGCCCTGCCTGCACCAAATCCAGATTGCCATTGGTGATGACCACCAGCGGATAGCGTGCCGCCAGCCGGGCCAGCAGGTCATGAGTCGCATCGCTCACCTCGATTTTCGAGCGCTCGGCCAGAAACGCTGCAAATACCTCTTCGGCCACGCGCCCGGCCTGCGCCGCCAGCATCCCCCCCTCCATCATGGCGGCACAGATAGTCTGCTGGCGCGCCAGACTGACATCATGGCGCAGCTCTGGCTGGGCCAGCAGCACAGCGCGTTTGAGCTCCAGCCAACGCGGCTTGTCGAGCATGGCGGTGGCCAGATATTCGCTGCGCAGGTGGCTCAACATCCACTGCTCGGCCCGCTCGATGGCCGGGCCGTTGTCATAGAGGGTATCGTCGAGATCAAACGAGATGGCGGCAACCGGCTGCCAGCGGCGATAGAAGTGCATGGACTCTCCTCTGCAACGGGGGCGCACGGCCCGTTATTCATCTTCCTGCGATTCGGGATCCCGCTTGGCCCTCGGGTGAGCGCTGTCGTAGACCTTGGCCAGATGCTGGAAGTCGAGGTGGGTATAAATCTGGGTAGTTGACAGGTCGGCATGGCCCAGCAGCTCCTGCACCGCCCGCAGATCGCCGGATGACTCCAGCATATGGGTGGCAAAGCTGTGGCGCAGCTTGTGGGGATGGACATGGGCATTGAGCGCCTGCTTGTTGCCCCAGCCATCGAGGCGGGCCTGTACCGAGCGAGGCGACAGCCGCTGCTGACGGCTCGATACAAACAGCGCCTCACTCTCGGTGCCCGCCAGCAGGGGTCGCACCTTGAGCCACTTGTGCAGCCACTCCACCGCCATCCGACCGATGGGCAGCACCCGCTCGCGGGAGCCCTTGCCGGTAACCCTGAGCTGACGATCGTCGAGTTTCACATCCACCAGATTGAGCCCCACCAGCTCGGCAAGGCGCAAGCCGGAAGAGTACATCAGCTCCATGATGGCGCGATCCCGCACCGCCAGCGGATCCTGCTCATCGGTGATGTTGAGCAGCTGGTGCATCTCGTCCACATCGAGGTTCTTTGGCAGTGGCCGCCCCTGCTTGGGGGTCACAATACCGCGGGCCGGATTGGCCACCAACCGCCCCTGGCGCACCTGCCAGTCACAGAAGCTGCGCAGGGCGGAGACCTTGGTCGCGAGCGAACGGGGCGCCAGCCCCTCTTTGTGCATCCGGGTCACCAGAGTCCGAACCTGACTCGCCTCAAGCCGGCTCCACGTTTCGAGCCCCAGCTTCACCAGCGCGGCGGTCATCGCCTCCAGATGGGCCTGATAGTTGCTGCGGGTGTGAGGGCTGAGCTGGCGCTCGACCCTCAGATATTCGATGAATGCCGCCAGATCGTCAGCCAATCCAGACGGCAGTGGCTCGGCAACAGGAGGCGCCTTGGCGGGCCCCCTAGCCATGCGCCAGCTCTGGCAGCCGCAGTTGCAGCAGTCGGCCCAGCTGGCCCAGCAACAGGGTGTCGTTGTGCGGGGTGAAGTGGCTGGGATCCGAGCTGGCAAAGGCCAACACGCCGAGATCGCCAAGCCGCATCAGGGCGACCGAGTTGACCAGCACGTCGTGCCCGAACAGCGCCTGCTTCTCGCTCTGGTTCAGGCGGCCGAAGTAGTAATCCTGCCCCGGCAAACGTTGGCCCAGCAGTTGCTCCAGCTGTTTGCCCTCGGCCAGAAAGCGCGATTCGGGGCCGCTTAACTGAAACTTTTTCGGATTGAGCCAGAGCCGCAGACCGGTCAGCCGCAGCCGCTGCACGAAGGCCTTGCCCATCACGGCACTCACCTCGAACAGGGTCTGGCAGCCATAGAGCTCGCCATAGAGATCGGCATAGACCCGGAAGATCCGCTCGTTCTCGCTGGCGATCCCCATCAGTTCGGTGATCTCCTGCTCCAGCTGTTCGATCCGCTCGCGCTGGCGATCCAGCTGGCGTTCGACCAGCGAGACCGAGCCTTTACGCTCGTGAGGAATGCGGATCCTGTCCAGCACGGCACCGTGGCGCTGGAAAAACTCGGGGTAACGGGCCAGGTACTCCAGCACGGCGGCTTCGTCCACCAGTTGCTCCTGCCGTTTGAGTTCACTCATAACTTGGTTGATCCATCAGAGAAAGGGGACTGGCCCCGACATCATGGGCTGCGGGAGTATGGCTCCTGCCGCCGAACCGCTATCAATCGGAATAACTGCTTTATACGTCGATCTGGCCGTCAAAGACATGCTCGGCCGGCCCGGTCATATAGACTGGCTGACCCGGCCCTTTCCAGGCGATGGTCAGTTTGCCGCCCGGCAGGCTGACGGTGACCCGCTCCTTGAGCTTGCCCTGACTCATGCCGATGACCGCAGCCGCGCAGGCGCCGGTACCACAGGCGAGAGTCTCCCCTACCCCGCGTTCGAACACCCGCAGCTTGATCTCGGTGGCGTTGACCATCTCCATGAAGCCGACGTTGACCCGCTCGGGAAAACGCTCGTGACGCTCCATGATGGGCCCCAGTGTCGCCACCGGAGCATCGGCCACCGACGGTACCTCGATGACGCAGTGGGGGTTGCCCATGGAGACGGCACCACACATCACGGTATGTTCCTGCGCCCGCAGCAGATAGGTCTTCTCTGCCTTCTGGGCCCGAAACGGGATCTTGCCCGGCTCGAACTGGGGCACTCCCATGTTGACCGTGACCTGATTCTCCCCTTCCAGCTGCAACACGATGCGACCGCGCGCCGTGCTGACCGCGATGCGATCGCGGTTGATCAACCCCTTGAGACGCACGAAACGGGCGAAACAGCGGGCGCCATTGCCGCACTGCTCCACCTCGCTGCCATCGGCATTGAAGATACGGTAGTGAAAATCAAGCTCGGGGTCATAGGGGGGCTCCACCAGCAGCAGCTGGTCAAAACCGACCCCGAAGTGGCGATCCGCCAGCTTCTTGATGACGTCGTTGCTGAAAAAGATCTTCTGGGTGACACCGTCCACCACCATGAAGTCGTTTCCCAGCCCGTGCATCTTGGAAAAATCTATCAACATCGTGCGTTCCTGTTTTTGGGCGCGCGCTCAAGGCACTTTTAAAGGCAGCTTAAGGCAGCTTAAGGCAGCAAGTGCTCACCGCGCCAGAGATCGGTCAACTGCTCGCGCTCTCTGATGAGGAACGATTGCGTACCGTCCACCAGCACTTCGGCGGCACGGGGACGGGTGTTGTAGTTGGATGACATGGTAAAGCCGTAGGCACCGGCCGAGCGCACCGCCAGCAGCGACCCCTCGGCGATGGCCAGAATGCGCTCCTTGCCGAGGAAATCCCCGGTCTCGCACACCGGGCCCACCACGTCATAGAGCGCAGGGGTATGGCCAGCACGGCTATCCACCTCGATGATGTTCATCCAGGCGCCATAGAGCGAGGGGCGCAGCATGTCGTTCATGCCGGCATCGATCAGCGCGAAGTTGCGGGTCTCGCCCGGCTTCAGATACTCAACCCGGGTCAGCAGCACGCCGGCATTGGCGACGATGGCGCGGCCCGGTTCGAACAGCAGGGTCAGATCCCGGCCCGCCAACTTCTGCTTGAGCGCTTCGGCATACTCTGTCGGGTGCGGTGGCTGCTCGGAACCGTAGTTGACCCCAAGGCCGCCACCCACATCCAGATGGTGGATATGAATACCTTCCGCCGCCAGACCATCGATCAGCCGCAGCAGCTTGTCCGCCGCTTCCATGAAAGGATTCAATTCTGTGAGTTGCGAGCCGATATGGCAATCCACCCCGACGATCTCGATATGTTCCATCGCCGCCGCCTTGCGATAGATAGCGGGAGCCAGCTCGATGGGGATGCCGAACTTGTTCTGCTTGAGGCCGGTGGAGATATAGGGGTGGGTACCTGCATCGATATCCGGATTGACCCGTACCGATACCGGCGCCTTCTTGCCCATGCTGCCCGCCACCCGGTTGAGGCGCTCCAGCTCGGCTTCCGACTCCAGATTGAAGCAGAGGATCTCTTTTTCCAGCGCGAGGCGCATCTCGGCCTCGCTCTTGGCCACCCCGGAGAAGACCACTTTGCGCGGATCACCGCCCGCCGCCAGCACCCGTGACAACTCGCCACCGGAGACGATATCGAACCCTGATCCCAGTCGGGCCAGCAGGTTGAGCAGCGCCAGGTTGGAGTTGGCCTTGACCGCATAGCAGATCAGGTGGGGAATATCGCCCGCGGCCTTGTCAAAGGCGTGCCAGTGACGTTCGAGGGTGGCACGGGAGTAGACATAAAGCGGGGTACCGTACTGCTCGGCAAGCTGTTGCAGCGAGGTTTGCTCGGCCTGAAGCTGGCCAGCGGCATCGTAGTTAAAGTGATCCAAAGGGGCGGTTCCTTCCTAGAATGGGTGCGGCATTATTGCGGCGCGGCCTCGTTGGGTGCCGCAGGGGTCGCAGGCTGTGCCGCTTGCGGTGTACTCTGGCTCTGGGGTTGCTCGGGAGGCGGCATATAAAGCGGCCCCTTCAGACCGCAGGCGGCCAACCCGAGGGAAAGAAGAGTAGCAAGCAGACACTTGGTGAACTGGGTAATCATAATGGTTCGCTGCGAAAAAAATTTTGGCCCTCTATAATCGCACTCACATTGTTAAAAGCAACAGGATAAACCGATGAAGGATCACGAGTATCACGCCCTGACCGACGCCTTTTTCCAGTACGTGGAGGACACGCTCGACGAGGGGTATCCGGATATCGACTGCGAGCGCAACGGGGGTGTCCTGACCCTCGTGTTCGAGAACAAGACCAAGGTCATCATCAACAAGCAGGAGCCGCTGCACCAGATTTGGGTCGCCACCCGCGAGAACGGCTTCCACTTCGAACTGCAGGGTGAAACTTGGATCGACAACCGTTTCGGCCATGAGCTCAAGGCTCTGCTGAGCAAGTCCTGCACTGCTCAAGCTGGTGAACCCGTGGTATTCCCATGATTGACCTCTATCCACAGGGCGCCCGTCACGCAGTGATCTGGCTGCACGGGCTGGGGGATTCAGGCGCCGGCCTAGCCCCGCTGGTGGATGCGCTGGATCTGCCCGCCGACTTGCCGGTGCGTCACCTGCTGCCGGATGCGCCGGAGCGCCCCATCACCATCAACATGGGCTACAAGATGCGCGGCTGGTACGACATCAAGAGCTTCGAGGATCCCGCCGAGCGGGCCGTGGAGTCCCATGTCCGTGAATCAGCCAGCCAGATCAGCGCCCTGCTGGATCAGCTGGTCGCCGAAGGGTTTGCCCCCGAACAGATCGTGCTGGCGGGCTTCTCTCAGGGCGGCGTCATAGCCTCCTTCACCTCGCTGCGCTATCAGGCAACGCTGGCGGGCCTGCTCTGCATGTCCACCTACCTGGCCGCTCCCGACAAGCTGGCAGACGAAATGAGCGAGGCCGCTCGCTCCCTGCCCATCTGCTACATGCACGGCATCTATGACGATGTGGTGAGTCTGTCACTCGGTTGGGATGCCAAGAACCGGCTGGAAGAGATAGGGCTCGCCCCCGAGTGGCACGAGTACCCGATGCGCCACGAGATCTGCCGCCCTCAGCTGGGCGACATTCGCAGCTGGCTGCTGGCCCGCCTCGGCGGCTGAGCAACCGCAAAAGCAAACGGCCTGCAACTGCAGGCCGTTTTTATTGCTGTGTTCTCAGGATGCGTACCGCAGCGGCTAACCCACATCGCGGGTCGGCGGCACCTGTTCACGCCCCGCCCCCTGGCTGCGGTAGGGAATAACCGCCAGCTCGCCATTGTGCTGCACTATCTCGTAGTACTGGGGCAGGTTGAAGTTGATGAACTGACCGTCATCGCTGAAGCGCTCGTGATTCGAGGTGTAGAAGCGGTTTACGCCGGAGACCAGCTCATCCTTGTTGCCGGCAAAATGCTGGTAGATCTCGACCCGGTTCGCCTCATCGAGGATATAGATGTTGGTGCCCGCATCCCGGGTATCGAAGAAGAACTGCACCAACCCCTCGCTGGCGTAGGCATCGACGATGCTCGGCAGATGCTGGCTGTGGGTCTTGTCGAGCCGCAGCGGCAGGTGATCCAGCTTGTTGTGGGAGATGTGGCGGTAAAAATCGATGGCGTTCTCCAGCTTCTTCACCGACACCCCGCGCCGCTCAAAGAAGATGCCGTACTTCTCCTTACCGAGCGCCATGGTCTTGACCAGCTGCTGCTTGTCGCGGGCCAGGCGCAGATCGATACACTCGGCCACCAGCGTCTGGAAGCGGGAGCGAACCAGAGAGCGGAAGTGCTGGCTGTAGCAGAACACCTCGATCATCTCGGGGGCTGCGGCATCCTGATGCATCTTGCCGAGGATGGTGGTGAGGGCATCGACCACAGCCTCGTCCCCCTGAAAATGGAGGGTACGGATCTCGCTCCAGGAGTTGCGATAGACCAGATCCACCGAACCGACCAGACACTCCTGATTGCGACCAAACGAAAATACATCCACGGTATTGGCGTCGAATTCGATCACCTGCCCGACCCAGTGGCTGGTCGGATCCATCTCCAGGTTGAGGAAGATGGAGAGCTGACGGATCTCGCACGGCCGGCTGAGCGCCAGGTTGGTGGCGAGCGGGTACTTCTCGGGGAAGCAGCCGGAGAGATCGCGACAGAACTGGTGCAGATTGTCGATGTGCAGATCCGACCCCTGATTGAAGAGGTGCACCCGCGACTGGGGCGTCAGCAGATCGTTGAAATAGGCCCAGGAGACCAGCTTGCTGATGTAGCCGTTGAACTCGAGCGGTGCACGGCCAATGATGTCCACCGGCTCCAGCGAATGCTTGTAGAGATACCAGCCGGCGCGGTTGAGGCGACCGTGCGGCACCTGCACGAAGCTGAGATCCGGCTCGCTCAGATCCGGCGCTATCTTGAGGTTCACCCGCTGCACCTTGCCCGGCAGGCTCTCGAAAGCGGCATAGAGCTTGCGCGACAAGATACCGATATCTTCCGGGTTGATCGACTCGCTGATGTTGTTGCGACGGGCGAACTGGATCAGGTTGCGGTAGCTCTGCATCAGAGCTTCCAGCAACTCGGCATGGGCGATCTTCACCTCCTCGACCTTCCACTCGTGGCGGTGATCGAGATGGTACAACTTCTCTTGACTCCAGCCCCAGTAAGAGACCAGCTGGCTCATCTGCTCGCGGCGCCACTCGGGAGAGTGATCGTCCTTCGGGTGGCTGAGGCCATCGCACACCTTGAGGTAGAAGCAGCGGCGCACCAGATCGAGTCGCGCCATGTCCCCGATGGACTTGAGGTAGTTGGTCACCTTGTCCAGCATCAGGCAGTAGTTGTCGAGCCGGTAGTGCATCCCCTCGTTGTGCTGGAACCAGTCGCGGCCAATCATCGACAGCAGGCGGGTATTGGGGTACTCGTGGGAGTAGGCTTCCATCAGCACCGACTTGAGCACGGCTTTATAGGGAGAGTCGATCCCCTTGTAGAGCTGCCACAGTGCCGAGCCGAAATACTCCTCGGCCGGGATCCGGTTAAAACTGCCCAGATCGAGCCAGTCATCCTGATCGAGCTGACCGCTCTCGAACAGCCCGTTCACATATTCGTCGTAGTGGTCGTCATATTCGACAGGCACCAGATACCAGATGAGCCGCTTGCCGGCGATATGCATGGCGCTGCGGTAGAACTCGTCGAGCAGCAGCAGATGCTGGGCGCTGCCGCAGCTCTCCCCCTGCATCTCGGCATCGTTGGTCTGGCGGAACTTGTCTTCCGGGATCAGGAAGAAGTTGAGATCAACCCCGCGCTGTTCCGCCCACTTGGAGAGTTGCTGGCACTTCTGCTCCAGCAGATCGAGCCGCGTCTGCGACAAGCCGGCCACGTGGCAGACCCAGATATCGAGATCCGAGTGACAGCACTGGCCGATGGAGGAGGTGCTGCCCATGGAGTAAAGCCCTTGAATGGCTCGGTCATGGGTGGCAAGCCCGTTGAGGCAATTGGCATTCTGGCAGAGGTCATCAATGAAGGCTTGCTGTTCCGGGGTGGTGCTGAAACTCCAGATGCCATGAGGGACATCACCGGAAACATAGCCAGGCAACAGGGGATGATTGAAGTGCAGCATGACCGGCAGCAGTTGAAATACCTGCTGCCCGTAGCGACTCATGAGGCCCAGCGCCCGTTGCGTCTTGAGACGGGTAATCCCGTCATAACGCGCAACCAGCGTGTCGAGTTTTTCCAGCAATGCCCTGCCTATCACCAAGGTGAAAATGACGCACCAAAAGCGGGATACGTCAAAAAAGTGTGATCATGTTAACAATGCAAACAGCAGTGGTAAACAAGCCGACAGCGAATCACCGGATTATTTCTGGTACGACCACAACAAGTATCAGGGGAAACGGTTAAATTTCAATAATTTCAATGAATTAATCAATCACCTCGACTTAATGAAAATCATTTTCAGCCTCCATTTTTGAGCTTGAGCCCGCTTTTGCCGGCTCCGCCATGAAAGCCCGGGCAAAGGGTGGTAATATCGATTTCCTTCTAAAAATGAAACAACTGATTGATATGGCAGCCCGAACCCTGAAAATTGCCACTCGCAAGAGCCCGCTGGCCCTGTGGCAGGCCAACTTTGTAAAAGACCAGCTTGAAGCCCTGCATCCAGAGTTGCAGGTCGAACTGGTACCGATGAGCACTCAGGGTGACAAGATCCTCGATACCCCGCTGGCCAAAGTGGGCGGCAAGGGGTTGTTCGTCAAGGAGCTGGAGACCGCCATGCTGGAAGGACGCGCCGACATCGCCGTTCACTCCATGAAAGACGTGCCGGTGGAGTTCCCCGAGGGGCTCGGTCTGCACACCATCTGCGTGCGGGAAGATCCGCGCGATGCCTTCGTCTCCAACCGCTTCAAGGCCATTGCCGAGCTGCCGCAAGGGGCCGTGGTCGGCACCTCCAGCCTGCGTCGCCAGTGCCAGCTGCGTGCAGCCCGCCCCGACCTGGTGATCCGGGATCTGCGCGGCAACGTCAACACTCGCCTCGCCAAGCTGGATGCTGGTGAATATGACGCCATCATCCTCGCCGCCGCCGGTCTGAAACGACTGGAGATGGCGCACCGCATCACCGCCTTTATCGAGCCGGAGCAGAGCCTGCCAGCCAACGGTCAGGGGGCTGTCGGCATCGAATGCCGCCTCGACGATCACGAGCTGCACGCCCTGCTGGCGCCGCTGGAGCACGCCGAGACCCGCGCCCGGGTATTGACCGAGCGAGCCATGAACCGTGCCCTGCAAGGGGGATGTCAGGTGCCTATCGGTGCCTATGCACTGGTCGAGGGCAAACAGATCTGGCTACGCGGTCTGGTGGGCAGCCCGGATGGCACCCGTGTCATCCGCGACGAAATCCGCGGCCCGGTGAGCGAAGGCGAAACGCTGGGAGAGACGCTGGCACAGCGCCTGCTGGCGGCTGGCGCCGACGAGATCCTGGCCGAGGTCTACCGCGCATGATCCCGCTAGTGGTGCGTCCGGCCGCTCAGGCCACCGAGCTGGCGCAGTTGCTGCGCCGGCACGGTCATGCACCACTCTGCTGCCCACTGCTGGAAACGGTCGCGGGCAGCGACCTCACCCGCTTGGCCGACATGCTGCAAGATGCCGACATCGTTATCGCCGTCAGCATCCATGCCGTTCATTTTGCACACGATTTTCTGTTGCAAACTGGTCTGACCTGGCCACATATTGAGTACTTCGCAGTGGGTCAGGCGAGTGCCGATGCCTTTGCCGAAGTGGGCGTGCGGGCGATCTGCCCGGACGACCCGCGCAGCGAGGGACTGCTGGCCCTGCCCGAACTGCAGCAGGTGAGCGGCAAGCGGGTGGTGATCCTGCGCGGCAATGGCGGGCGGGATCTCATCGCCAGCACGCTGGCCTCACGCGGTGCTCTGGTGCACTATTGTGCCGCCTATGAGCGCCACTACCCCGAGTTTGACGGGGAAGCATTGACCCGCCACTGGCAGGCAGCCGGACTCGACAGCCTGCTTGTCACCAGTGGTGAACTGTTGCAACGGCTGCTGGAGCTGGTTCCAGCCAGCCAGCAGCCCTGGCTTTTTGACCGCCTGCTGGTGGTCCCCAGTCCGCGCGTGGCCGAGATGGCCAGCGCTGCGGGCTTTATCCATATCACGATTGCCCAAGGTGCATCCAACCAGGCCCTGATGGCCGCACTGGAACTGAGGAAGATGGAATGACAGCACAACAAGAATCCCAGGTCACACCCCAGCCGACCACGGTGGTCAATGGCAGCAAGAGCCGCTCCGGTGCCGTTCTGGGAGGGGTCGCCATCCTGCTGGCCCTTGGCCTGACCGGTGGTCTCTATCTGCATGGTCACAAGAATGCGGTGGCCCAGCAGGCCGAACTGGCCCAACTCAAGCAGCAGCTGGCCAGCGCCATGAGCAAGATTGACCAGAGCAACAGCAAGGATGCCGAACAACTGGCCGCGCTGGGCCAGACCCAGCAACGGCTGCAGGGCGAGATGCAGGGGCTGCAGAACCGGGTACTGGATCTCAACGACAAGCGCCCCAACGACTGGATGCTGGCCGAATCCGAGTATCTGGTGCGCATGGCGGGCCGCAAGCTGTGGCTGGAGCATGACCTTGTCTCTGCCATCACCCTGCTCGGCAACGCCGACGAGCGCATTGCCGCCCTCAACGACCCCAGCCTGATGCCGATCCGCAAGGCACTGGCCGAAGATATCACCAAGCTCAAAGGGATGCCGCGCATCGACCGCGAAGGACTGACCCTCAAGCTGGCCGCCCTCGAAGACCAGATCGAGCTGCTCCCGCTTTCCGCCGTCAACATGCCGGAAGCCAAACAAGAGCAGGATCAGGCGGTCAGCACCAATCCCGACGAGTGGGAGAGCAACCTGAAGAAGAACTGGGTCAAGTTCACCGAAAACTTCATCACCATCCGTCGCCGCGATGGCGCCGTCGAGGCCCTGCTCTCACCGCAGCAGGAATTTTTCCTGCGCGAAAACCTCAAGACCAAGCTGCTGCAGGCGCAACTAGCCGTCTATCGCGAACAGCAGTCCCTCTATGAGGACAGCATCGACAAGGCGCAGCGCTGGCTGACCCAGTACTTCGATACCGACAACAGCGCCACCCACTACATGCAGGGTGAGCTCGACAAGCTCAAGGGCGAGCAGATCCAGATCAGCTATCCGGAGCAGTTCAAGACCCAGGCGATGCTGGAGCAGGTGCTGACCGAACGCCTGCAACGCATTCTGGCCAGCAGCTAAGGGGGCACCATGATCCGCATTATCATTCTGGTTGCCGTCATGGTCGCAGGGCTGATCTTTGGCCCGCAGGCCTCAGGCAACAAGGGCTATGTCCTGATTGCGCTCGGCAACTACACTATCGAATCTTCCGTCACCAGCGCGG
Organism: Aeromonas sp. SCS5; assembly: GCF_001887375.1. Taxonomy (NCBI): domain Bacteria; kingdom Pseudomonadati; phylum Pseudomonadota; class Gammaproteobacteria; order Aeromonadales; family Aeromonadaceae; genus Aeromonas; species Aeromonas sp. SCS5. Next base: position 73,983 of record NZ_LFCS01000009.1, on the reverse strand, counting down.
TGATCCTGGCCGTGCTGTTCTATGGCGCTCTGCTGATCGTCGAGTGGCTGCTGGGCCGGGTGTTCGGCCTGCGCCGCAAGACCCTCGGCTGGTACGGCTCCCGTCGCCGCCGCAAGGCCAATCAGCAGACCGTGGCCGCCACTCTGGCGATGGCCGAAGGGCACTACAGCCAGGCTGAAAAGCTGATGCTCAAGGGCGCCAGCAACAGCGACACCCCGCTGCTCAACTATCTGAGCGCCGCCAAGGCGGCCCAGGCGCGCGGTGACGATGTCCGCCGGGATCAATACCTGCAAAAGGCGCAGGAGGAGAACCCCAAGGCCGAGCTGGCGCTTACCCTGACCCAAACCCAACTGCAGATCGAGCAGGGCCAGTACGACACGGCGCTGGCGATGCTGGAGTCGGTCTACGCCCTCAACCCGCGCCATCCCATGGTGCTGGATCAGCTGCGTCAGGTGCATCTGGCCCGCCACGACTGGGCGGCCCTGTGCGATCTTATCCCCACCCTGCACAAGGTGGGCAAGCTGACCCCGAAACAGGAAGAGGAGCTGCTGCAACAGGCGTGGAATGGCCGTCTGCAGCAGGCGGCAAGCAATCTGGAGACCCTCAAGGCGGTGTGGCAGGAGCTGCCGCGCAAACTGCGCCTTGAACCTGAGCTGCTGGCCAGCTACGGAGATCTGCTGCGCGGGCTGGGTGCCGACAGCGAAGCGGCCAGCCTCTGGCAGGAGGCGTTGCGCAAGCAAGCCATGCCGCAGCTGCTGAGCCGTCTGCCCAAGCTGAAACTCGACAACTACCAGCCGCTGCTGGCGCTGCTGCAAAAACAGCAGGGGCAGCCGGAGGTCGACAACGCGCTGGCCCAGCTCTATCTGCTGGCCGGTCAGCTCGACGAGGCCCAGAAGCTGCTGGAGAAGCAGGTGGAGAAGGCGCCCAGTGCCGCCGTCTACCACGCACTCGGTCAGGTGATGGACAAGCGCCGCCTTACCAACAAGGCCAACGAGTACTACCGTCAGGCACTGGACTTGGCGGGGATCTGATGCCCGTCGAACAGAAACGCGAGAGGCCGCACAATGCGGCCTCTTTTTTATCTCTTTGCCCAGCTCTCGTCAGGTGGTGAGCCGCTCCAGCTCGCCAATCAGCCAGATGGCCTCGGCGCGGTGGCTACCGCACACATCCGTCATCGGGCGAAAGCCGCCACATACCGCCGGCCGCTCTGGCTGGCCGAAGATCTTGCAGCCAAGGCGCGCATCAAGCTGGATGCAGGGGACGCCAGCCGGTTTGCCATCGGGCATGCCGGGGATGGCACTGCTGATACTGGGAGCGATGCAACAGGCACCGCAACCGGAACGACACTCCATACAACCCACTCCTGTCACAGGATCAACCTGCACTGTCGGACTCTCTGCCACCATAGCCCAGGCCAGATGACAAACGTAGAGGGCAGGCAGCAAAAAGCCCGACCGCGAGGCGATCGGGCTTGATTCACTACCGCATGGCGGGCAGAGCCATCATCACAGGATGATGTCGCGAACCACGCTGTCTTTGCGTTCCAGATAATGGATCGACTTGATACGGCGGATGGTGCGCGACTTGCCACGGATCAGCAGGGTCTCGGTGGTAGCCATCACGCCATCGCTGGTGATGCCGTCAAGCAGATCACCCTTGGTGATACCGGTGGCGGAGAAGATGACGTTGTCATTCTTCGCCATGTCTTCCAGCTTGAGCACCTTGTTGACGTCGATGCCGAGCGCTTCGCAGCGGGCAATCTCCTGCTCACCCAGCGCGATCACCTCGGGGCTGTCGCCCTTGACCCGGTGACGCGGCACCAGACGGGCCTGCATGTCGCCATCCAGCGCGCGGATCACCGCAGCGGAGATCACCCCTTCCGGTGCGCCGCCGATGCCGTACAGCATGTCCACTTCGCTGTCCGGCAGACAGGTGAGGATGGAGGCTGCGACGTCACCATCGGGAATGGCAAACACCCGCACGCCCAGCCCCTGCATCTCCTTGATCGCCTTGTCATGACGCGGCTTGGCCAGGGTAATGACGGTCAGACGGGAGAGCGGCTTGCCCAGCGCCTTGGCCACGGCCTTGAGGTTCAGCTCGAGAGCCTGATTCAGGTCGATGGCGCCTTTGGCCTTGGGCCCGACGATCAGCTTTTCCATGTACATGTCAGGCGCTTTCAGGAAGGAACCCTTGTCGCCCACCGCCAGCACGGCCAGCGCATTGGCCTGACCCATGGCAGTCATGCGGGTACCCTCGATGGGATCGACCGCGATATCCACCGCGTCGCCATGCCCGGTACCGACCTTCTCGCCGATGTAGAGCATCGGCGCTTCATCAATTTCACCTTCGCCGATCACAATCTCACCATCGATCTCGATCTGGTTGAGAATGTGGCGCATGGCCGCAACGGCCGCCCCATCGGCGATATTCTTGTCACCACGTCCGAGCCACTTGTAGCCAGCCAGTGCAGCCGCTTCCGTCACTCGGGAAAACTCGATTGCCAGTTCACGTCTCATCGCATATCCAACCTATGGAGCTCGAAAACGGGCGGCATTCTACCACAAGGGCAAACCTTTGCGCACAAAAGTAGCTGACAGGCGCATAAATGTAGCCAATTCATCCAATTGCAATCCAACTGCCATCGACTCTTCATCCAACTGTCACCCCGCTGTCATCCGCCCTCCCTAGGATGGCCCCGTCTTCCAAACAAAAGCTTGCAACACAAGGGATTAAGATGAAAAAGCTGACTGTAGTGGCACTGGCGCTGACTGCCGCCTTCCAGGCTCAAGCCGTTGAAGTGTATAAAAACGACACCTCTTTGCTGGATCTCTATGGCCGCATCTATGCCGGTCAATTCTTCGGTGACAAGAAAGAAAACGTCAGTACTACCAATCCGAATGGCACCAAGGATTACAGTGCCAAGCAGGGCGCCAACCAGTTTGTCCGCTTCGGCGCCAAAGCCGAGACCCAGATCCAGAGCGGTCTGAAAGCGCTGGCCCAGTATGAAGTGCAGATGTATATCAACGACAGCGAGAAGACCATCAGCGAGAACTCCGACAACCTGCGTACCCGCCTGGCCTTTGCCGGTGTGGGCGCAGACTGGGGTAGCGTCACCTTCGGCCGTCAGAAAGGGGCTCCCGGCTTCCTGGCTGACTGGACTGATGTCGCCCTTTCCGATGGCTACGGCAACGATGCGCTGGGTGCCAAGACCGATAGCTTCGCTACCAACCGCGCCGGCTCCGTGCTGAAATATTCAGGCCTGTTCAACGGCTTCCAGTTTGATGCCAGCTACAAATTTGATGGTGGTAAAGAAGAAGATAAAAGCAGCAGCAAAATTTCCGCCGCAGACCCAGCCTATGGTGCTGCCGTGGCCTATACCTTCCCGTTCAATCTCTCGCTGGGTACCGCCTACAACGTAGGTCAGCGCCAAGAAAAGAACACCGAAGATGCCAAGCTGTGGATCATCTCTGCCAAGTACGACAACAAGGCCGCCTACGCCGCCTTAAGCTATGCAGATGGCTCTGATTTCGTTCAGAGTGGAGTTGACCATACCGGCTGGGAAGCTGCGCTGGGTTACAACTTCGAGAACGGATTCGGTCTGATGGCGCTGTGGAACAAACAGGAACAAGAAGCCACTGGTGGCAAGAAAACTGACACCATCGACTACTACACCCTGGGTGCCCAGTACAAGTTCAACAAAAACCTGCGAGTTATCGGCGAGTACCGCATCAACAATCTGGACAGCGTGGCCGGCACTGCGACCGCCAACAAGGATGACTTCCAGCTGGCTGCCCGTTACGACTTCTAATCGGGTCAGGATGAATACCAAAAGCGCGATGGCATGCCATCGCGCTTTTTGCGTTGTTCACGCAGCGGCAAACTGGCCTAGGCTCAACAGGTGATGTTTGTACGACACGAGGCTGGATGATGTTGAAACAGCTTGCTGCACTCCTGCTTTTGCTGGCTCTGCCGGCACATGCACTCTCGATCGCCATGGTGCTCTGGCGCGGCGAGACTGCGGCCGAAGCCGGTTTTCGCGAAGAGCTGCTGCGCCTTGGCTATCAACCCACCTTCACCACCTTCGATGCAGCGCAGGATCGCGCTACGCTGGCGGCCATGCTGCGCCAGCAAATTGAGCCCAAGCTGGCCAGCTACGACTACATCTACACCTTCGGTACCACTGCCACCGCCATGACCAAGAGTCTGCTGGCCGATCGCAAGCCCCTCATCTTCAGCGTGGTCTCGGATCCGGCAGGTGCCGGTTTTCTGGCAAAGGATAAAAACCTGAACAAGATGGTGGCAGGCACCAGCAACATGGTGCCGATGGCTCTGCAGCTGGCCAATGCCAGCAAGTACCTGCCCGCCGGCAAACGGCTCCTCGTCCCCTTCAACCCGCGGGAGCAGAACACCCGTCTCGTCACCGACATGCTCATCTCCGAGGCCAGACGCTACGACTGGCAGGTGGTCCCCTGGCGGATTGCCCCGGATCCCAAGCGGCTCGATAGCGAGCTGAAGCGATTGCAGCAGGATGCCAGCAACGACATCGTCTTTCTGGCGGCAGACAGCTACCTGCTCTCCATCGCCCCCCGTCTGCTGAGCACCCTGAACGACGCGGGCATCCCGACCATCTGCAGCGCCGAGCTCTTCGTCCAGCACGGCTGCACGGTCGGTACCATCAGCAGTTACAAGCTGCTCGGCAAGATGGCCGCCGACATCATCCACCTCAACCAGCAGGGCATCCCGCTGCAGGATATCGCTCTGAAGTTCGATGCCAATCCCAAACTGGTACTGGGCCCCCTCGGCAAACTGCGCCAAAGCGGGCAATAACAGAGCCCGCCCAACCAATCCCTTGATAGAGATCCCGGCGCGGCAAGTGCCGGTCGGGTATGATGTCGGCTTCCGGATTCGAGGCGCCTCCCATGAGTACCACCGTCTTCTTTGCCGTGCTGCTGGCAGCCCTGCTCCATGCCAGCTGGAATGCCCTTGTCAAAATCGGTGAGGAGCGACTGGTCGGCATTTCGCTGGTCGCCCTCTTCTCCGGGTTGATTGCCGCAGTCGCCCTGCTGCCAATGGGGTTGCCATCACAGGCTGAACTGCCCTGGCTAGGCCTCTCGATTTTGCTTCACACCGGTTACTGCCTCTTTCTCAGTCATGCCTACAATCAAGGCGACTTTGGCCAGATCTATCCGCTCGCCCGCGGCAACGCCCCGCTGCTCGCCATGCTGTTAAGTGCCATGCTGCTCGGTGACTACCCGGGCTACGGCGGCATCGTCGGCGCCTGCGTGCTGATCATGGGAGTCTTGCTGATGGCCTGGCGAGGTGGGCAGCAACGCCTTGGCAGCAAAGCAGTTCGGGCGGCGCTGATCACCGCCATGTTTACCGCGACTTATACCCTCTCCGATGGGGCCGGCGCCCGGGCTGGCGGCGAGCCGGTACGCTATACCCTCTGGCTGTTCGCCTGTACCGGTCTGGTGATGTTGCTGGTACTGATCGCCCATCAGAAGCGCAACACCTGGCGCCAGATCCGCCGGCATGCTGCAGCAGGCGCGACAGGAGGAGCCATGTCCCTGATCGCCTACGGCATCGTCATCTGGGCCATGACCCAGGCTCCCATCGGCGTGGTTGCCGCCCTGCGCGAAAGCAGCGTGTTGTTTGCCATGCTGCTCTCGGTCTGGCTGCTGAAAGAACCGCTGGGGAGAGCCCGCCTGACCGCAGCCGCCATTATTACCGGTGGCGTGCTGTTGACTCGCCTTGGATAAGGGAATCAATTTTCATTTGCTTTTAAATCTGTCGACAAACTATGCGTTTATCTATTCACGGATATCGAGCTAAAAATAGATGAGCCAGAATCGTAAATGATTACATCCGCAACGTATGAAATAACTGGCATTGCTATTTCGAACTAATTGAGAACCATATGGCTAACTTACCAATTCGATGCCGTTAATGGTAAAATCGCGTCCATTCAATGCTTGGCAGCACCACCCCCTCTCTCCATGGCATTCGCCATGCAGGTTCGTCAAACAGTGATTTGCGGCCACCAAACGATCCGTGGCTGAACGTTTGTGTCTGTCGCACCGCGACAGGCTGATGCACTCCGGATAATTAATTTATCCCGCTTGATATGTTTAATTTTTGATTATTTAAAATGCTGCACCAGCAGGGAGTTTTATATGTCAGCAAAAAAGCTGAAATTGGGAGCCTTTATATTGATGATACTCACATCGGTATTTGGCGTTACTAATATCGGGATCGGTTTCTACCGCATGGGATATGCCGCCATTCCGATGTTCGTGGTCGGCGGTCTGTTCTTTTTCATCCCCTTCATCTTGATGATGATTGAGTTCGGTACCGGTTTTCGCAAAGAGGCTGGCGGCATCTTTACCTGGATGCGCCACTCGGTCTCGACCCGTTACGCCTTTATCGGGCTGACCATGTGGTTCGCCTCCTACGTCATCTGGATGTTCGGCAAGGCGCTCTCCATGTGGGTGCCCCTCTCCTTCATGCTGTTTGGCCGCGACATCACTGTTATCCCGGTCACCCTGGGCACCGGTATCGACTTTGGCCCCTTCATTCTGGGCGTCGTCGCCATCGCACTGGTGGCCATTGTGACCAAACTCATCACCTTCGGCAGCGCTCGCTTCGCCAAGGTAGCGGCCATCGGCGGCCTCTCCGTCGTAGCCCTCAACGTGCTGTTGCTGGTTGGCGGCGTCCTGACCTTCGCCGTGAGCGGCATGACTCTGCAGGAGCCCTTCACCGAGGCATCGCTGACCTCTTCTCCCAATGCCGCCTTCAACGACATCATCCCCTTCCTCGGCTTCATGGTATTCGCCATCTTCGCCTACGGCGGTGTCGAAGCGATGGCCGGTGTGGCTGACGAACTGGAAGATCCCGAGCGCGATCTCAAGCGCGGCATCTTCCTCTCTGGCGCCTTCATCGTGCTCTGCTACATCATCGGCTTTCTGGCGGTCGGCTCCATCATGCGCTGGAGCGATTTCCCGGCCGAGGGGATCACCTCCCTCTCAGCTCTCTTCATCATCATGCTGGAGCTGGGTCGTCATCTGGGTGGCGAGTGGCTGGGCCAGATCTTCATGCGCTTTGCCGGCCTTGGCATGTTCCTGAGCTATCTGGGCGCCTTCATCGCCCTCTCCTACGCACCGCTGCGCCAGTTTATCACCGGCACCCCCAGCTACTTCTGGCCGGAGCGCTTCCAGCGTGAAAACCAGAATGGCGTTCGCGTCGAGGCCCTCAAGGTTCAGGCCTGGGTGGTCTGCATCTTCATCGCGGCCAAATCCATCTTCACTCTGATCAACCCGGAAGGGGCTGCCGCCCTCTATGAACTGATCATCACCATGACCAACGTCGGCATGACCCTGCCCTACATGTTCCTCATCTACGCCTGGTATCGCTATCGTCACAACCCGGCACTGGAGAAGGATCTGATCTTCTTCAAGAGTTCGGGCTCGGTACTGCTGGCCACCATCGTCAGCCTGATCCTGGTGGCATTCGGCAACGTCTTTACCGTGGTCGCCCCCTTTATCTCCGGTGACATCTCGACCGGCGTCTGGACCATCATAGGTCCGGTACTGTTCGTCATCATCGCCATGCGGTTCAAAATCAAGCAGGAAGATGCCCACTGATCGGCTATTTCATCCTGATAGTCAGCGGGGCCTTCGGGCCCCGTTTTTTCCTTTAACATCAGCTAAAACGGCCTGTTAAAAGACTTCAAAGAGACCTTTTTGGATACTCAGATCAGGGCCTTAACGGTTACAACGCAGCAAATTATCAATATCAAGGTGAGAATCATTGTGAAGCGCCAATTCACGACATATAACTTACCGAGATATCCCTGTTTTTTGTCCGGTAGAGCAGATCATGATGATGCGTTCCCTTCTCCCCCTGTTGCTTGGCGCAGTAATGCTGCCGGCCGCTATGGACAGTGCCCACGCCAACCCCTTTTCCGCCAGCAGCAATCACAGCTTTCTGGAGCGAAGGGATATTCCCAACCTCAATTCGGCCGCTTTCGTGGTCGCCAACCACAGAACCGGCGAAGTGCTCTCCGAGCACAACGGCAATCGGGTGATGCCCATCGCCTCTCTCACCAAGCTGATGACCGCGCTGGTGGTACTGGACGCCAACCAGCGCCTCAATGAAACCCTCACCGTCACCAATGCGGATGTTGATCGTATCAAGGGCACAGGTTCACGTCTGGCCATCGGTTCGAAACTGAGCCGGGCCGAGATGCTCCATATCGCCCTGATGTCGTCGGAAAACCGCGCCGCCTCTGCGCTGGGACGCAACTACCCGGGCGGTCTGCGCGCCTTCGTCGAGGCGATGAATGCCAAGGCTCGCATGCTGGGGATGTGGAACACCCACTATGCCGACAGCACCGGCCTCAACCCGCGCAATGTCTCTACCGCTCAGGACTTGGCCAAGCTTGCAGCTGCCGCTGCTGCCTATCCACTGATCCGCCAATACTCCACCGACGATCAGAGCTATGTGCGAACCAACAAGAGCCAGCTTCACTATCGCAACTCCAACCGGCTGGTACGCGAGGGTCAGTGGGAATTTACCCTCTCCAAAACCGGCTATATCCGCGAAGCAGGCCGTTGTCTGGTGCTGGGTACCAGAGTGAACAACGAGCCGGTGATCATGGTGCTGCTGAACGCCGAAACCACCAACGACCGGGTGGCCGATGCCAAGCGGATCAAGACCTGGCTGGAGAGCTCTGGCAGAACAACCCTGGCAGCCAACCAGAGCGCCATGTTGCGCGAGTAATCAACTCTGCAAACTAAAAAAGCGAGGCTCCTGCCTCACTTTTTTCATGCTGGCCATGGCCATCGCAAATGGGGGCCAGATCACACCTAAAGTAACCCTCTCCGCCACCCCGTTACGAAATGTAACCGCTCAATAGAGTGATTCACATTAACGGAATCAATGAGTTGTAAATCAAACACCACACTTTTAGCGTGCTGGCTCAACCCTGTAACCTCGAGCCAGCAATATGCGCATATCCAGTATCGAGTGTGGGCGGGTAATAGCCATATTGGCCGTGATGACCATTCACGTATCCCCTTTCGCTCACCCCTTCGACTCCACGCTGTGGGGTAGCGAGAGCTACCTCTGGCTCAGCGGCATCATCAACCAGCTCTGCCGCTTTGCCGTACCGCTGTTTTTCCTCTGTGCCGGCTACTTTCTGCAACCCAAGCTGAGTGCTGGAGCACCGATGAGCGTGGCATGGCGTTACTGCCGCCCCATGCTCCAGCTCTGGCTGGTCTGGAGCCTCGTCTACCTGCTGGTGCCCTTGAATCCGCTGAATGCCATCGAACAGGGTTATCTGAACTCCCTCAACGCACAGTGGCAGTTCCAGCTCGGAGATACCGTCAATCGCTGGCTGGTCGGCGGCATGATCCACCTCTGGTTTCTGCCGGCACTGATCCTGGCGGTCACTCCGCAGGCGTTTTGCCAGTGGCTTGGCAAGCCGGGATTCGCCCTCATGCTGGGTGCCGGGCTCTACCTGCTGGCGCTGCTCGGTGGTTCCTATGCCAAGCCATTGCTGGGAGAGGAGTGGCTATTGCTCACCCGCAACGGCCCCTTCTTCTCCCTGCTGTTTGTGGCGATGGGGGCCCGCTTGCGACAGCAGCAGTGGCAACCGTCGGCCCGCAGCGGATGGTGGCTACTGCTGGGTGGCCTCGCGCTCTATGGGCTGGAAGCCTGCGTTCTGCGCGCTTTTGCCGGTATCCCGCTGACTCGCCACGATTTTCTGCTCGGTTCCGTACCCTGGGCTGTCGGCCTCTTTGGCCTGTTGCTGGCCCATCCTGACTGGGGCAAGGGAAGCTGGCTCGCCCGCCAATCCCCCAAGGTGCTGGGCCTTTACTGTCTGCACATGATGCTGGTGGTATGGATCTTCACCTTTGGCCCACAGAGCGCTTCCATTCTATGGGAGTTGGTCAAGGTGCCACTGCTGCTGGGTGCCTCTCTGCTTGCTTATCGCCTGCTGGCTACCTTGCCTGCGACCCGCTGGTTGCTGCGTACCCAGTAATTCCGTTCTCCGGCCCGCCCCTTGCGGGCCAGTCTCCTCGCACAACTCGCCACCCAATCACCCGCGCTTATCTTCCTCTACACACCTCCATTTTCGCCTTGCCATACAAATGAAAATCAATATCATTGGCATCCCGATTTTTTCGGGTCGGATACTAATTACAATTAAATCAACAAGTTCAGGCCATCAGGCCGCACCTTCAAGAGTCAAATTGAATATGCAGCACCCTCACTTTCGCAGAACCCTCATCTCGCTGGCACTGTGCGGTACAGCCCTTCACGCCCAGGCAGCCGATGAAACCATGACGGTCGTCGGCAAGCGCAGCCAGCACGAGGAGGTCGCGACAGCGACCCGCACCAGCACGCCGGCAAAACTGGTGCCGCAAGCCATCGACAGCGTCAAGGCAAGCGAGCTGACTGCCTTCGGCCAACCCACCCTGAGCGAAGCGCTGGCCGGCATTCCCGGGGTCAACGCCAGCGGTGATACCCGCTTCGACGGGGTCAATATCCGCGGCTTCAGCGCCAGCAACGACTTCTATCTCGACGGATTTCGCGATGACATGCAGTACACCCGCGATCTCGGCAATATCGAGCGGGTCGAGGTATTGAAAGGGCCGGCAGCCGTGCTCTACGGCCGTGGCAGCACGGGTGGCATAGTGAACCGGGTCAGCAAGACACCGCAAAAGGGACAAGCCTCCAGCGTCACAGCCCGGGTTGGCAGTTTCGACACTCAGCGGCTGGCCGCAGACCTCAATGGTGAAGCGAGCGAGCAGCTGCAACTGCGCCTCAACATGGCGCAGGAGGACAAAGGGAGTTTCCGCAACGGAGTAACCGGCAAGCGCACCCTGCTGGCACCATCAGCCAACTGGGAGATCAGCGACAGCCTCAACTGGCTGGTGCAGTTCGAGCGCAACGAGCACAACCGTATGCCGGATCGCGGTATTCCCGGCGTCAATGGCCGACCGGCAGATGTGCCACGAGAGTATGTTTACAGCGACACCAGCCGCGACTTCATCGACGATGTGGCGCAGTCGACCCGCTCCCGCCTCTCCTGTGATATCAACGATCAGTGGCAACTGCGCCAGCAGCTCGCTTACACCACCCTCGACAGCCAGTTCGACAACACCTATGTCACCAGCGTGAAAGGGGACAAGGTAACTCGCTCTCGCTGGCAGCAGGATTTGAAGGCCAAAAACCTGATCAGCAACACCGAGGTAGAAGGTCAGCTGCAAAGCGGCCCCGTCGAGCATCGTCTGCTCATAGGTTTGGAACAGGATTGGCAGGCACGCACGCCCAAGCTCTATCAGAATGCCGCCCCCATTGCACCCGGCAACCTCTATGACCCGGGTTCGCTGCCCAGCTACAACGGCCCGATGAAGCTATCCAGCGATGCCAACCACAAGGTACGTGGTAACGGCATCTATCTGCAGGATCAGCTCAGCCTGGGCGACTGGCATCTGGTGGGTGGGCTGCGTCGCGACGACTTCACCGTCACCAGCCGCCGCAACGACCTCAACAAGGAGGAGACCCTTTCGGTCACCAGCCTGAGCCCGCGCCTCGGCCTGGTATGGAATCCCCTTGAGGAGCATGCGTTCTACGCCTCCTACAGCAAGACCTTTACCCCGGTGGGCGGCGAGCTGATCGGGTTCACTCCGGGAGATCCCAACAACCATCTGGAACCGCAGCACACCCGTCTCTACGAAGGGGGCGTCAAGAGCGACTGGCTGAATGGCCGGCTGGCGACCACTCTCTCTGTCTACCGGCTGGAGATGTACAACAAGCGTAGCAAGGATCCGCTGGATCCCACCAAGGTGATCCTGACCGGATTGCAGCGTACCGACGGGGTCGAGCTGAGCGCCCGCGCCCAGCTGACCGACGAGCTCTATCTGCGTGGCGGTATCGCCATTCAGGATGCCGAGCAGGTCAAGGCGGATGCCGATCTGCAGGGCAAACGGCCGATGAACGTCTCTCGCCAGAATGGCCAGCTGTTTGCCGGTTACCAGAGCGGCAAGCAGGGCTGGTTTGGCGAGGCGGGAATGACTGCGGTGGGCGATCGCTTTGCCGACAACGCCAACACCACAGTGTTGCCCGGCTACGCCCGCTTCGATGCCCGTGCCGGTTACCGCTGGCAGCAGTGGGAAGCCGAGCTGAGCGCGGAGAACCTGACCGACCACGAGTATTTCGTCAGCGCCACCGGCGTCACCCAGATCATGCCGGGAACGCCCCGTCAGCTGATGCTGACCGGCAGCTACCGCTTCTGAACCCTGTAACCGACCATCCTCACTGGCCAGCCCTTGCTGGCCAGTTTTTTATGAAACACAGATGATGAAACGCAAAAGAATTCCCCTTCACAACAACAAATGGGTGCGCCGCCTCCACGCCTGGGCCGGATTTTTCACCCTTACCCTGATGCTGCTCTATGGCATTACCGGGCTCTGGTTGCAGCACAGAGCCGTATTGCCGCTACCCGGCCCCCATACCGTCAAGTCGAGCGAAGAGATAGCGCTGGCCGCACCGCTGGCCAGCCCCGATGAGCTGAAGAGTCTGCTGCAGCAACGCTACGCGGACGGATTCGAGGATGGGCGTGCCATGATCACCCCAGCCCAGCGACTGCCGACACCATCCGGTGAACTCACCCTGCCCGCCCGCTGGGAGATGCGTGGCGTCACCCTCACCCACAGCGTGGCCGCCAGCTATGTGGAAGGCACCCTGCTGGTACGCACCGACTTGCAGCAGGCGAACTTTGCCGCCAGCCTCAACCGGCTGCATCGCGGCATGGGAACTGGCCTTGGTTGGCAACTGTTTGGCGATCTCGCCGCGCTGGCACTACTGTTGCTCGCCCTCACCAGCCTCTTTATGTGGACCAAGCTGCACGGCTCACCCAAAGCCGTCGCCCTGATGCTCTTTGGCGGTGCTTTTGGCACCTTGCTATTTGCCCTGTGGGGATAAGTTTCTTTTTCATAACAGGCTATTACGCTCGAACGGGCGGAATACTGGCATAAAAAGAAGCTTTCTGGCGGCAAGAAAAGAGAGGGATAAGCGGGCGAGTTAAAAGAGGAAAAAGCCGCTCCAGCCATGCAGAGCGCCGAGAAATAAAAAGCGGAAAAAACAAAAGGCCATCATTGCTGATGGCCTTTTGTCATGAATTTGATGGTGCCCGGGGTCGGACTCGAACCGACACGGTTATTCACCGGCGGATTTTGAATCCGCTGCGTCTACCGATTTCGCCACCCGGGCAACTGCGAGGGATTATACGAATGGCGCGAGGCCATGCAAGGTGTTTTTCGATTGAACACTCCTGTTTGTTCATTTATTCAACGCCTTGCCGACACCGGATCAGTTACATAGAATGCCGCCATCCTTTTAATGGAATAAAAAAGATGGCCAAGCATAAAAAAGTCCAACAAACCCCCTCCAAGCCTGCGGCAGAGCAACACCCGTCAGCAGGTCTGCTGCGTCGCCTGGGAGCCCTCATCTACGACTATCTGGTCGTCACTTCGCTGCTCGTCATTGCCGGTTTTATCGGCATGGGCGTCGCCAAGCTGCTGCTGGTCACCGGCATGGCCAGCGTGCCGGCGGGTGAAGATACCGTCTGGTTGCTGACCCGCCATCCCCTGAGCCTGATCTATACCCTGTGGCTCGCCTTTGTCATCTGCGGTTTCTACACCTGGTTCTGGACTCGCGCCGGCCAAACCATCGGCATGCGGGCCTGGCGGCTGCGCATCCAGAACGAAGATGGCAGCAATATCCGCATCACTCAGGCGCTGATCCGGCTCGCCACTGCCGCCTTCGGCCTTGGCAATCTGATGTGCCTCTTTAATCGCAAGGCACCGCGCGCGTTTCAGGATATCTGGGCTGAGTGCCAGGTCGTGGTATTGAGCAAACAGGAAAATCTGGATCTGCTGAACAAGTAAGCCTTGCTCGACAGGAACGAAAAAGGGCACCGAAAGGTGCCCTTTTTACATTCCAGAACCACTACTGTTTGCGGCCGAGGATATAAAGCGATATGCCACCAAAAAGCAGGCTGGGGGCAATCGCCGCCAGGATCGGGGGAACCGAGTAGACCAGCGTAACGGGGCCAAATACCCGATCACTCACGTAGACAGCAAAGCCGGTCATGATCCCCATCAGCATCCGCGCGCCCATGCTCACCGAGCGCAGCGGGCCAAAGATAAACGAGGATGCCAGCAGGATCATGGCCACCACCGAGAGGGGGGCCAGCAACTTGCGCCACATCTCCAGCTTGTAGCGGCCGGCATCCTGCTTGTTGGCGTCCAGATAGCCGATGTAGTCGCGCAGGCCGGAGATCGAGAGGTTCTCCGGATCGATACTCACCACCCCAAGCTGTTTGGGTGTCAGTTCGGAGCTCCACTCCATCTGGGCATGCTGTTCGCTCTGCACCCGGGTCGGATCATCAAAGCGGGTGACCTGTACCTGCTTGAGCAGCCAGTGGTGCTGTTCAAACGTCCCCTCCTGCGCCTGAACCACATCGATCATCTTGCGCTCGGGGGTAAAGCGGTAGAGGGTGATACCGGTCAGCGCGCCATCGTTGCGCACCCCGTTGATATTGACGAAGTTGTTGCCATCGCGAGCCCACACCCCGTAGGCGGAGACGGTCAACCGCCCTTCTGAAATAGCGCCGGCACGAATATCATCCGCCATTCGCTTGGCAACGGGGGCCACATACTCCCCCATTAGCAACACCAGGATCATCAACGGGATCGCAGTCTTGAGCGCTGCCATCACGATACTGATCTTGGAGCGGCCCGCCGCCTGCATCACCACCAGCTCGGAGCTGGTCGCCAGCTGACCCAGACCGATCAGGCCACCCAGAAGGGCCGCCAGCGGGAAGAAGAGTACTGCCTCTTTCGGCATCGAAAGCAGCACATAGTAGAGGGCATTGATCATGTCGTAGTTGCCCTCACCGACCGAGCGCAGCTGCTCCACGTACTTGATAAGACCCGCAAGGCCAACCAGCGTGATCTCACACAGCAGGATCGACATAAAGATGACCCGGCCGATATATCTGTCGAGAATGCCAAACATCAGCAGAAGTTCCTATGTTGCAGCATCATGCTGATTTTCTGTTGAAATAACGCCCTTTCACCCCGTTCCACCAGCTGGTGCCCTGCAGGTTGAGGGGCAAACCGATGAAAAGCAGGTAACCGAGCGGAACCAGGAACATCCCCGGCCAGTAGGGCAACCGGCCGCTGTCGATGGCCGAACGGGCGGCGCTGAGCAGCAGGAAGTAAGAGAGATAGAGCATGATGGCAGGCAGCAGCTTGGCGTAACGGCCCTGACGGGGATTGACCCGCGCCAGCGGCACCACCAGCAGGGTCAGCACCGGAATCGAAAGCGGCAACGAGAGACGCCACTGCAGCTCCGCCATCATGGAGTTGTCCTGGGTACCGAAAAGTTCGATGGTCGGTTTGGCTGCCGCCTTGCGGTTGGAGCGCTCCATCTCCTGCTGGCGAATGATCAGGCCGTACTCGCGAAAATCGGAGACCTGGAACTGCTTGCCGGAGAAGTTGCCCTCGTAACGGGAGCCATCGGTCAGGGTCAGCCACTGCAAACCGTTGGCATCAACCGTCACCACCCCTTCGGATGCCACCACCACAGAGGGAGGATTGTTCCCTTCGGGTCGCTGCAGCACGAAGATTTTGTGCAGTTTGGAGCCGTTATCATTCAAATCCTGGATGTAGGCAACCAGACGCCCCTTGTCGAGCTCCATAAAGCGACCCGCCTGCAGGAAGGAGATACCGGGATCAGCCTTGAACTCGTCGATCACCTGATACTCGCGCTCCTTCGCCTGCGGGGCGATCCAGCCAGTATTGAAGGCTGCGACAGCGGCGGTGAGCAGCGCCAGAAACATGGCATTGCGCATCACGAAACGGTGGCTGAAACCAACCGCATGCATCACCGTCATCTCGCTTTCGGCATAGAGGCGCCCGTGAGCGAACAAGATGGCCAAAAACAGGCTGATTGGCAGCATCAACAACGCCATGTTGGGCAGGTTGAGCAGCAACAGGGTAGAGACCAGACGTGTCGGTACCTCGCCGTCGGCAGCGTCGCCAATAATCTGGATAAATTGCTGGCTGACAAAGATAAGCAGCAACACGAATAACACTGCCAGCTGGGTTTTCAGGGTTTCCCTGAACAAATATCGGAAAACGATCACAGTCATTCCCAAGTAAACTTGTGTTTTTAGTCGAATGCCTGAAAAATAGGGCCGTATATTGGATTTTTACCAGTTTAAACTGCGGAGCCAGTGGCTGTTCGCTCCGCCTCTGATACCCCAACAAGCACCGCATTATTCAATAAAAGGTGCCTTTTGTCTTTAGGATGTAGGAGATTCCATGGAGTTCAGTGTAAAGAGTGGCAGTCCTGAGAAGCAACGGAGCGCCTGCGTCGTAGTCGGCGTATTTGAGCCTCGTCGCCTCTCTCCGGTTGCCGAACAACTGGACAAGATCAGCGATGGCTATATCAGTTCGCTGCTGCGCCGTGGCGACCTGGAAGGGAAACCAGGTCAGATGCTGCTGCTGCATCAAGTACCGGGCGTGCTCAGCGAGCGCGTACTGCTGGTCGGATGCGGCAAGGAGCGGGAACTCGACGAACGCCAGTACAAGCAGATCATCAACAAGACCATCACCACCCTGAACGAAACCGGCTCCATGGAAGCGGTCTGCTTCCTGACCGAGCTGCACGTCAAGGGTCGGGATACCTATTGGAAGGTGCGTCAGGCGGTAGAAACCACCAAGGCGGGCCTCTACAGCTTTGACCAGTTCAAGACCAACAAGGCCGAGCCACGTCGCCCGCTGCGCAAGCTGGTATTCAACGTGCCGACGCGTCGGGAACTGACCATTGGTGAAAAAGCCATCGCTCACGGTCTGGCTGTGGCCAAGGGTGTGCGGGTCTGCCGCGACGTGGCCAACATGCCGCCCAACGTCTGCAATCCTGCCTATCTCGCCTCTCAGGCCCGTCGTCTGGCCGATGCCTACGACAACATCACCACCAAGGTGGTGGGTGAGCAGGAGATGGCCGAGCTCGGCATGAACTCCTATCTGGCGGTGGCTCGCGGCTCCGACAACGAAGCCATGATGGCCATCATCGAGTACAAGGGTCATCCGGATGCCAAGCCCATCGTGCTGGTTGGCAAGGGTCTGACCTTTGATTCCGGCGGCATCTCCATCAAACCGGCCGACGGCATGGACGAGATGAAGTACGACATGGGTGGCGCCGCCTCCGTGCTCGGTACCATGCATGCGCTGGCCCTGTTGCAATTGCCGATCAACGTGGTTGGCGTGCTGGCAGGCTGCGAGAACATGCCGGGTGGCAACGCCTATCGTCCGGGTGACATCCTCACCTCCATGTCCGGCCAGACCATCGAAGTGCTCAACACCGATGCGGAAGGTCGTCTGGTGCTGTGCGATGCACTGACCTATGTGGACCGCTTCGAGCCGGATACCGTGATCGACGTGGCAACCCTGACCGGTGCCTGCGTCATCGCGCTGGGTCACCACACCTCGGGTCTGCTGGCCAACCACAACCCGCTGGCCCACGAGCTGCTCAACGCCTCCGAGCAGGCGGGTGATCGCGCATGGCGTCTGCCGCTGTTCGACGAGTATCAGGAGCAGATCGACAGCCCGTTCGCCGACATGGCCAACATCGGCGGTCGTCCGGCCGGTACCATTACTGCGGCCGCCTTCCTGTCACGCTTCACCAAGAAGTACAACTGGGCCCACCTGGATATCGCCGGGACCGCCTGGAAGAGTGGCAAGGATAAAGGCTCCACCGGTCGTCCGGTGCCCCTGCTGACCCAGTTCCTGCTGAACCGGGCTGGCGTGGATATCGAAGAGAAAGAGTAACTCTCCCACCCTGTCGGATGCGTGCATCAACGGGGTTGGCGTTACCCTGAATCACAAGGAAGAGGCCCGCCTCTTCCTTGTTTCATTCTTGAATCAGTGAGTTGTGAGCGGAGAAACACCCCGCGAGCCTCATGAGGCGGTCAATAGTCCGTCACTGCAACACGGGATCAACCTGATGAGCCAAGTGACCTTTTACCTGATGAGCGAACAGGATGACACGCAGGCGTCGGCCATCGAACGGCTCGCCTGCCAGCTCGTAGCCGATAGCTGGGGTGCGGGCCATATCTACCTGTTCTGCGACGATGAGGCTCAGGCTCTGCGCCTCGACGAGCTGCTGTGGCAGCTGCCGCCGGAGCGCTTCGTGCCACACCAGCTGCAGGGAGAAAGCGGCCAGGCACCGGTGGAGATCGGCCACCAGCCGCCACGCCGGCGCTACGCCCGCCTCATCAATCTGGCCAAACAGACACCTTTGTTTGCAGGACACTTCGCTCAAGTGGTAGATTTTGTCCCCACTGACGAAACACAAAAGCAGCAAGCCCGCGAGCGCTACAAGCACTATCGCCAGGCAGGCCATACCCTCGAGATGAGGGATCAGCCCGTCCTTGCCGCACCGGATCTGGCGCAGCCCTGACTGCGCCGCCTGTGATCCACGACGAATCAACACCAGAATCCATCCATCCAGATTACGGCGAGACCATGGAAAAGACTTTTAATCACAACGCCATCGAACAGGCGCTCTACCAGCACTGGGAAGCTCAGGGCTACTTCAAGCCCCACGGCGACACCAGCAAAGACTCCTTCTGCATCATGATCCCGCCGCCGAACGTCACCGGCAGCCTGCACATGGGTCACGCCTTCCAGCAAACCCTGATGGATACCCTGATCCGCTACAACCGCATGCAGGGCAAGAACACCCTGTGGCAGGCAGGTACCGACCACGCCGGTATCGCCACCCAGATGGTGGTTGAGCGCAAGATCGCCGCAGAAGAGGGCAAAACTCGCCACGATTACGGCCGTGATGCCTTCATCGACAAGATTTGGCAGTGGAAGGAAGAGTCCGGCGGTACCATCACCCGCCAGATGCGCCGTCTGGGCGACTCGGTGGATTGGGAGCGCGAGCGCTTCACCATGGATGAGGGTCTCTCCGCCGCTGTGCAGGAAGTGTTCGTCCGTCTCTACGAAGATGGCCTGATGTACCGCGGCAAGCGTCTGGTGAACTGGGATCCGAAACTCAACACCGCCATCTCCGATCTGGAAGTGGAAAACCGCGAGATCAAGGGCCACATGTGGCACCTTCGCTATCCGCTGGCCAACGGCGCCAAGACTGCCGAAGGCAAGGATTACCTGATCGTCGCCACCACCCGTCCGGAGACCATGCTGGGCGATACCGCCGTGGCCGTGAACCCGGGAGACCCGCGCTACAAGGCGCTGATCGGCCAGCACATCCTGCTGCCGTTGGTGAACCGTCTGATCCCCATCGTCGCCGACGAACACGCCGACATGGAGAAGGGCACCGGTTGCGTGAAGATCACCCCGGCCCACGACTTCAACGATAACGAAGTGGGCAAGCGCCACAGCCTGCCGATGATCAACATCTTCACCCTGGACGCCCACGTGCGTGCCGAGGCCGAAGTGGTCGATACCAACGGCAACCCGAGCACCGCCTACGATGCAGCTCTGCCGAGCGAATTCGCCGGTCTGGAGCGTTTCGCCGCCCGTAAAGCGATTCTGGCCAAGCTCGAAGAGCTGGGTCTGCTGGACGAGATCAAGGATCACATACTGCAACAGCCGTACGGCGATCGCGGTGGCGTGCCCATCGAGCCGATGCTGACCGACCAGTGGTACGTGCGCGTGGCACCGATGGCCAAGACTGCCATCGAAGCGGTGGAAGATGGCCGCATCCAGTTCGTGCCGAAACAGTACGAAAACATGTACTTCTCCTGGATGCGCGACATTCAGGACTGGTGCGTCTCCCGTCAGCTGTGGTGGGGTCACCGCATCCCGGCATGGTATGACGACGCCGGCAATGTCTACGTGGGCCGCAGCGAAGATGAAGTGCGTGCCAAGCACAGCATCCCGTCCGTGACCACCCTGCGTCAGGACGAAGACGTGCTCGACACCTGGTTCAGCTCCGCTCTGTGGACCTTCTCCACCCTGGGCTGGCCGAACAACACCGAGGCACTCAAGACCTTCCACCCGACCGACGTGCTGATGAGCGGCTTCGACATCATCTTCTTCTGGATTGCCCGGATGATCATGATGACCATGCACTTCATCAAGGACGAAAACGGCCAGCCGCAAGTCCCGTTCAAGACCGTCTACATCACTGGCCTTATCCGTGACGAAGAGGGCCAGAAGATGTCCAAGTCCAAGGGCAACGTGCTGGACCCGCTCGACATGATCGACGGCATCTCGCTGGAAGATCTGCTGGAGAAGCGCACCGGCAACATGATGCAGCCGCAGATGGCCGAGAAGATCGCCAAACGTACCGCCAAGCAGTTCCCGGAAGGGATCGATGCTCACGGTACCGACGCCCTGCGCTTCACGCTGGCAGCGCTGGCCTCTACCGGTCGTGACATCAACTGGGACATGAAGCGCCTGGACGGCTACAACAACTTCTGCAACAAGCTGTGGAACGCCTCCCGCTATGTGCTGATGAACACCGAAGATCAGGACTGCGGTTTTGCCGGTGGCGAAATGCAGTTCAGTCTGGCGGATCGCTGGATCCAGTCCCAGCTGCAAGTGGCCATCCGTGACTTCCGTACCGCCCTCGATACCTACCGCTTCGACATCGCGGCTGGCGTGCTGTACGAATTTATCTGGAACCAGTTCTGTGACTGGTATCTGGAGCTGACCAAGCCGGTGCTGACCAAGGGTTCCGAGGCCGAGCAGCGCGCTGCCCGCCATACCCTGGTGACCGTGCTGGAAACCCTGCTGCGTCTGGCGCACCCGATCATCCCGTTCATCACCGAGACCATCTGGAAATCGGTCGCCCCGCTGGCTGGCGTACACGCCGATACCATCATGATTCAGGCCTTCCCGGAGTTCGACGCCGCCAAGGTGGACGAAGCCGCGATGGCGGATCAGGAGTGGGTGAAGGAGTTCATCGTCAGCATCCGCAACATCCGCGCCGAGATGAACGTGGCG
The DNA here is from genome assembly GCF_001887375.1 of Aeromonas sp. SCS5. NCBI lineage: Bacteria > Pseudomonadati > Pseudomonadota > Gammaproteobacteria > Aeromonadales > Aeromonadaceae > Aeromonas > Aeromonas sp. SCS5. The sequence continues at coordinate 52,930 of NZ_LFCS01000009.1, read as the reverse complement.
CCGAGCGTACCTCTCAACGTACTGCTCCAGTGCGATGCCAAGGATGCCCAGCGCGCCGCTGACAACGAGGCCTTCCTCAAGTCGCTGGCCCGTCTGGAGTCCATCCGCGTACTGGCGGACGGTGAAACCGCCCCGCTGTCAGTGAAGAAGCTGATCGGTGCGACCGAGCTGATGATCCCGATGGCCGGTCTCATCGACAAGGACGCCGAACTGGCCCGTCTGGCCAAAGAGGTTGCCCGTCTGGTGGGCGAGTGCGGCCGGATCGAAGGCAAGCTTGGCAACGAAGCCTTCGTCGCCAAGGCGCCGGAAGCGGTCATCGCCAAAGAGCGCGAGAAGCTGGAAGATTACCGTCTCCAGCTGACCAAGCTGGAAGCCCAGCAGGCCGAGATCGCCGCGCTGTAAGCACCGCCCCAACCGATACAACAAAGCCCCCTGCCAAGGGGGCTTTTTCATATCCGCGCTTCCCGCTTCAGCTCACCAGCAACCAGCCGAAAAAACCGAGATAGAGCAGACCGACCAGCCCCAGCCGCTCGGCGGTCATGGTTCCCTTTCTGAACCCCCACCAGAGCAACCCGACCGCCAACAGCGTCACCAGCGAGGAGGCCATCATTGCGCCATCCAGCAACCAGGGGGTAAAGAGCAAGCAGAACGCCTTGGGGATAGTGCCCTGGATCATCATGGCCCCGGAGATATTGGCCAGCGCCAACCGGTTCTTCCCCTGCCGCACCCAGATCAGCACGTTCATCAGCTCCGGCATCTCGGTCGCCCCCGGACTCAACAGCAGGGCAGCCAGCACCGGCGAGAGACCAAATAGCTCGCCCATGCTCTCCAGCTGATGGACAAACAGCTGGGCCGCCAGCGCTACCACCACCAACGCAGCCAGCGTCTGCAGCAACACCTTGCCAAGGGGCGGGATCCCGGCATCTGGGGCCAGCTTGAGGGGCTCCGGCAATTCGACTTCGTGGCTGTCAGCCTGTTTCAGCTCGCGCCTTACATAGACGAGGTAGACCAGCAGGAAGAGCGGGGCCAGCCAGCTCTTGCCGGTGAAAGCGACCAGCCCCAGCGCGGTTGCCACCAGAAAGATGCCGATAAACCAGCGCTGATCCCGGCCAATCTCGCGCTGCACCTCGCCATCGATGGCCCGTTCGGTACGCCCCATGCAAAGCAGCAGGGTGAGGCCGACTGCCGCATAGCCGATGGTCGCCAGCACCAGTGGCCCGCCGAGGGCGGCACCGATGCCGATCTCCTGCTGAGCGGTCGTGTTGCCCATCAGCAGAGCGGTCAGGGTGACGATACACTCGGGCAGCGCCGTACCCAGTGCCGCCAGCAGGGAGCCGGTGGCGCTTTGGGATAGTTTGAAGTGGTGGCCGGTCCACTCGATGCCGTTGACGAAGTATTCGCAGGCAAGGTAGATGGTGACCGCAGAGACGAGAAATAACAGCAGGGTAATCAACATAATAGATACCGCCAGGCGAGCAGAGTAACCAATGGACCCGACATGGCTCGCCCGGCTGGCGTGCATATCGAGGCCAAAGGTCTTGCAGAGCGATAGTGCCTATCGCCGCCCATGCCATGGATACGAGGATCCAAGAGTGTTGACATGGGCCCGGCCCGGAATGCGGGCGGGTTGCTACTCCCCAATGACTGAGGGGACGTTTTACCAACTCGACCGCCGCCCCACAAGGCAAATTAATGACAACTCATTCAATAAGTTGTAAGGGAATGTAACCTCGCCAGCCTCCCCTCCCCGCTGCCATTGCGCTGTTGGCACACCGATTGCTGTAGGTAGTTCACTATCCACAACAGTTTGGGAAGGATGAACAATGAAACGGTGGATCCAACATTTCTATCAACTGAACCGCCTCAACTGGATGATGGTCTGGTTGTTGCTCTGTTGCAGCATCATTTTGCTGTTTCCGGCCGGACTGATGAAGGGTGCCGTCAGCCAGTGGGCCACGACCCACGCGGCCTGGCTGGGTGTCGGCATGCTGATCGCCATCTCCTACTTCTGCAGTCAGGGCTTCCTGATCGCCTGGGAGTGGGCCTGTGACGAGTGGCAGGCACGCCGCCAGCAGGATCAGCTGGCCCAGATGATCAGCTTCCTCGATTTCAACGAGAAGGCGGTGCTGCGCGAGTTCGTACTACAGCGCAAAAGCGTCATAAACCTGCCGATCACCGAGCCTGCCGTCAAAAACCTGATGGATGCCGGCGTCCTCACCTACGCCTACGGCAAACCGACGCGCGAGAAAGAGGACGAGAACCAGATCCGCGCCCTGATGATCGCCCTGCCCGCCCGACCGCTGCTCACCTACAAGGTGCTGGGGCTGTCGCGTGGCAAGATGAGCGACGAGCAGGTGGAGCAGATCATGAATGCCCGCCCCAAGTTCGCCCAGAAGAGCCTGCAGCGCTAATCACGCCCACCGATATAAAAAGAGCCGGACACTGTCCGGCTCTCTCGTTTCTGCAGGATCCCGCTGGTTTTTGGCTAGCCCTTCAGGCTGGAGCAGAAGCTCACATCAGCCACCTTGGTCACCGGATCAAAGCTGTGATAGAGCTCGAAGCAGGGGCGATCGTCAAATTCCCAACCGGCCGCCACCACCTCGCCAATATGCTGCTGCCAGAGTGCGGGGTACTGGGCCGGATCGGTGACCGTCATGCGTGACAGGCCATAGCGGCCGCCCGCCAGCTGCTGGATCTCCACATTGCCACTTCCCCTGGTGCCCGCCGGCACGGTGACGCAGATATCGGTGCGACACTGCTGGGGAGCCGTCACTTCGGGGTTGTCGTGGTAGATGAAGATCCACTCTCCTTCGGCCAAGCCCAACCCGGCAACCCACTGATAGAGCTGGTCACACACCGGCTCATAGCCTGTGCCGTAAGGGCCGGTGACCCGGATATAGGCCAGGGTGCGCGCTGCCATCTGTTCGGTTTTCATCTGTAGCCTCCTTTCACTGGAACGGCCTTCAGCATAATCAGAGACCCGGGCAGCCGCGTGTCCATTCTTGCTCAGTTGCAAGAGTGACGGCTGGCGGCGCAACATCCCCGGCGCCATGGCAAACTGCTTGCGAAACGCCTTGGCAAAGGCCTGTGAGCTGGCAAAACCGGCCGAGAAGGCAATCTCGGTGATCGGGTCGCGACTGTAGCAGAGAGAGCGAGCTGCCCGCGCCAACCGCAGGCGGCGCTGCATCTCGGCCGGGGTTTCACCGGTGACGGCGGTAAAGACCCGATGAAAGTGATAGCTGGAGAGTGAGGCGAGGCTAGCCGCCTCGCTGAGACAAAGCTCGGGATTCTGCTCCAGCGCCCGGATCACCGGGCGCAATCTGGCCTGATAATCGACCATATCGTTAGCGACTGGCGCCCCCCGCGACTCTGGCCATATAGAAGACATCCACATAGCGCCCCTGGCGGAAGGCATAGTCACGAGCCCGCCCCTCCTCCACAAAGCCAAACTTGCGATAGAGCGCCAGCGCCGCTTCGTTATCGACGAAAACCGTCAGCTCTATCCGGTGCAGGTTGAGCCAGTTATCGGCCAGATCCAGCGCCGCGGCCATCAGGGCAGAGCCAACCCCCTTGCCAGCCCAGTCATCCCGCACACCCATGCCAATCCCGGCCACATGCTTGCGTCTGGGATTGGGCTCCACATGCAATACTATCTGGCCAACCAGCAGCCCCTCTACCTCGGCAACAAGCGCTACCGCGCCACTCTGTTCCAGCCGCTGTTGCCAAACACTCAGCGCTGGATAGGGCAGTTGCAAGGTGCCCGCCTGAGCATTGGGCATGGCATGAAGATCCCGCAAGGCGGGGGCATCGGCGGGTTCGGCATGACGGATGGTAATCGGCATATGAGGCTCCTTCTCGAAACCCCCATCATGCAATATCCGGCTGATTTGCACATCCCCCCAGCCCACTTATTCGCCGGGCCGTGGCTGAGGTAGGGCACCGGGTTTCTATCGCCTGCTGGCCAGCCAGCTCAGCGCTCTCGCCTCGTGCTCTTTCACAAAGTCGTTCTTGCCCTCGCAATAGCGCTCGATCCGGTTCTCACACTGCGCTGCAACCGTCTCTTTCAGAGCGGCATACTCCCGGCAGATGGCAGGATGAGCCCTGAGATAATCACGAAAGGCCAGATGACGAACGACATGGGGATCCCCCTGCAAGAAGGCATGGATCTGATGCGTCCTCTCATCACCCCCTTTGCGAAAATAGCGACGCCGCGAGATGCCGCACTCTCCCATCGCTTCGTACCCCATTACTTCCAGCAGACCGTTTTGCTGGTCTAGCCGCTCAAGCGAGGAGACCTCCAGCAGGATATCTATGATGGGCTTGGCCGCCAGCCCGCTGACCGAGGTGCTGCCGATATGGTGCACTGCGAGCAGACACTCATCCAGCAGGCTGCGCAGTTGGTCTGCTTCTGCCTGGAAGAGGGCTGGCCATTGGGGACGGTAGGGAACAACTTCGACTTTCACGGCATCTGCTCCTTGGGGATACGTGGCATCAAGCCATTGGCAATGGGGAAAGCTGGCCGGATTTGACGGCAACACATAACAAAAACGGAGCCGAGGCTCCGTTTTCTCACTTCTGTATCAATCACGGACAGAACGCGCTTCGCGCTCTTGCCGCTCCCTTGCCAACAGGCGTTTGTACCACCAGCTACTGCGACGACGTTGTGCATTGGAAGAGCGACGAGCCATTTCTTAGGTTCCAGCCATGAGAAGAAGGAGCTGCATTATGCGACAGGGATCACGCCCTTGTCTTTAGCTGGATCAAGAAATGGGTCACTGGCCAACCGAAATCGTTTTTTGTTGTCGATCATCGCGGGTCGCCGGCAATACGGTCGCCGCCGAACGCCAGACCAGCGGGCCATTGCTCTCCAGATCGTTCTGCGGGCCACACTCCAGCCAGATATCCCCCTGCAGAATACGGGCGCCCTGCGAGTACTTCTGATCCTGAAACCAGCAGACCCGCTCCGGCAGAGAGCCGAGCGGCAATACCAGCTGGGTACTGCTAGCCTCGCCTGCCACCCTAGTATCGGTAGCTGCATGAACGGGCAACAGCCAGCAGGATGCCAGCAGCCAAAGAACTCGATTTTTCATGGACTCTTCCTTTACTTCGGTGAGCTCAGCCAATAGGGAGCGACCATACCGCGTGTTTACTTTACCGGCAAATGCAAGGCTGACTGGTATTCCGGAACCAATATGGTAGCCTGCCTGCGCCCGCTGACTATCTCTTGTCGTCAGCCGTCAAAATTCCGGTGAATTTGTCCGTTCAAGACAAAATATAACCTTATTTATCAAATCGTTATTTGGATATTATCCCAATGCGTATCATGCCGTTGCTCAAGGCGGCCTGCCTGAGCCTGATGTTGTCCGCCTGTGTTGCCCCTCTGCTGATGATGAGCCCCACCAGCCAGTTGATGTGGGCCCTGCTCAAGCCACTGGTCGGCTTCGATCCCAATGAGGCGAACCTGTTCGAACAGCCTCTCGTCAAGGATCGGATGACTGCCATCCTTGGCCCCAACTACGACACCACCATGCAGCTGCTCAAGACTGCCAACAAGCTGCAGCAGGAGGGGCCGCTCTTCTACGTGCTCTCCGAGTATGCCCCCGTACCCGACATCGCCAAACAGGCGGGTATGGTCTGGAACTCGCAGACCAACCAGATGTCCGTGCTGCTGCAAAAAGGGGATGGCACCACCCAGACCTTCGGCGAAAATCTGGCGGGTACCACTCCGGTCTGGCCAACCGCCATGCAGGGCTGGCAGGCAGCAGCTACCCCCCTTGCCACCACCAGTAACGCGCTGACGGGTAGCAGTGCCAGCTCGAAGGCCGCCGCCCCCTTCTCGCTGGGCAGTGCGATCGGCAACGCCACCCGCAGCGTCACCGGCTCCCTGACCAATAGCGCCACGCAAGCGCTCAGTGGCACCACCAGCAAGCTGACCGGACAAGCCACTCAGGCCGTAACCACTGGCGCCACCAGTGCAGCCAAGAGTGCCACGACCGCGGTCGCTCCGGCCAAACAGGCTGTCGCCAACACCACCGCGACCGTTCAGGAAACCAAAGCAGCGGTAGCCCAAACCAGTCAGGCTGCGAGCAGTGCTGCGGCTACCGTAGCTCCAGCAGCAACTAAGGCTGCCGTCGAACCCGCCAAACAGGCCGTCAGTAATGCCGTCGCGACCGCAGCACCGGCAGCAACCAAGGCCGTAGTGGAGCCCACCAAACAGGCGGTCAGCAGCGCAGCTGCTACCGCAGCACCAGCAGCGACCAAGGCCGCTGTCGAGCCCGCCAAACAGGCCGTCAGCAGTGCAGTGGCTACCGTAGCACCGGCAGCCACCAAGACCGCCGTCGAACCCGTCAAGCAAGCGGTCAGCAACGCTGCTGCTACCGCCACACAGCAGGTGAGTGCCGCCAGCCATACGGCGGGTGAGAGCGTAGCCGATGCCGCCAAAGAGGCAGAGGCCAAAGCCCGCGCCAAGGCAGAAGCCGAAATGGAAGCTCTGCTCAAGTAATGCCACAGGCCACCGCAAGGTGGCCTGTTACTTTCTGCCATACCGGGTGGCAATATCGTGCAATCTGATCATGAAGTTGTGGCAAAGGCCACATAGACTGTTAGTTAATCACGGTCTTATCCGCACAAGGAGTGTGTCATGCGTCTTCTGCTCTCTGCTCTGCTCGGTTTTGCCCTGCTTGTCGCGCTCCCTGCCCATGCCTTTATCTACTACTCGGAGCAGAACATGCCCCTCAACGGGCAGGATAAAAATGGCCAACCGGTGGGGATGGCTGTCGAACTGCTTCGTCTCATCTGGCGCGAGCTGGGCGAACCTGTTCAGCCAATCCATTTTATGCCCTGGGCACGGGGCTGGTATCTGCTGACCCAGCAGCCGGAGGCGGTTCTTTTCACCACGGCTCACACCAAAGAGCGGGATCCCCACTTCCTCTGGGTCTGCCCCATCAGCTACTCCCGGGTAGCGCTGCTCGGCCGCAAGAAAGATGCCCCCAAAGTGACCGGCAAGGCGGATCTTGCCAAGCTGCAGATTGGGGTGATGCAGGCGGATGTAGGTGAACAGCTGCTGCTCAACCGGGGAGTCAGCCCGCTCAATCTGATGTCGGTAGAACGGATGGATCAGGTGGTACGCCAGCTCATCATGGCCCGTACCGATCTGGTAGCCGGCAACGAGGTGATGCTGTTTCACCAGCTGAAAGAGCTGGGCTTCAAACCCGATGATTTTGTCACCGTAGCGGTACTGGAAGAGCAGGACAACTGCTTTGCCTTCAACCCGCAAGCCGACAAAAACGAGGTTGCCAGAATCCAGCAGGCGCTCGACAAGGTCAGACAGGGGGATGAGTTCAAGCGGCTGATTGCCCGCTATGAGCACCTTAACCCCCCGCACAGCGCCGACAGCCAGCCTACCCACATCGAATAGCCCCGCTGCCCGCCACCTGGCGGGCTCTTTATTTCCCGTTACCCCTCTTCGCTGACAGCCGCAGGCGCCGTAATGAGGTGATTGAGGAAGAAGCGGAACAACTCGGCCCGCGAGCGCAGATGCAGCTTGGCGTAGAGGTGCTTGCGGTGATTCTTCACCGTGCCGCTGCCGATGCCGAGCGCACCGGCAATGGCCTCGGTATCCAACCCCTGCAACAGCAATCCCGCCACCTGGCGTTCACGGCGGGTGAGGCTCGCGCCCCCCACGCTGGCGATGGCCTGCTCCACCGTCGCCTTGAGATCGGTGCCACCCGGCAGTACCGGACTCTGTGCCAGCAACGCGGCTCCCTCCCGCCAGTGCTGGCGGCACAGCGAATGTACCAGCGGAAACAGCGCCTCCAGCCTGGCCAACTCGTCACGGCTGAGGGGGCTGCGCTTGTCGAGTCGCCCCAGAAACAGCATCAGGGTGAACCCGTCCCGCACCGGCAGGATCAGCCCCACCTCCTCCTGCCAGCCGGTGGCCTGATAGAAGTGGTGGCGATACTCGGGGTCGAGCCGCCCCTGCGATAACTGCGACAGCGTCCAGACCCCGGCCTCCAGACCCAGTTCCAGCGCCTGCATAAAGGGATCCTGGCTAAAGTGGCGGGTGAGGTAGCGATCGAACAGCAACGCCCGCTGGTGGTGCAGGTTGTCGTAGAGGTAAACGGGGCGCTGCCCCACCCCGAGCAGCAGGGCACAGTCGAACGCCACCTGCTGCTGGATAAGGCGCACCAGCGCCGCCGGAAAGGCGCTGCCGTGCAGGGTATCGACCACCTCGGTCATGCTGCGGGTCAGGGCATCTGTGGCAAGAGTCTGGTTCATGGATGCTGGCTCATGGCGATGGCTTCCGGGTGGCGGGCAGGCTTCCCGCTATGGTTGTGCGATGGTCACACGATGGCCGGATGCTAGCACGAGAGTGGCAAAACTGTCCCCTGAGGGACATATTCGGCGCGAGCCAGAGCGGCGAGGATGTAGGTTTTCCCCCTGCTGTTGGAGAACCCATGCTCAACCCCCACCTGCTCGATGAGCTGACCCGACGTGGCCTGGTGGCCCAGAACTCCGACCCGGCGGCTCTCGCCTCTCACCTCGCCACCCCGCGCACCGTCTACTGCGGGTTCGATCCCACTGCCGGCAGCCTGCATATCGGCCATCTGGTACCACTGCTGATGCTGCGCCGCTTTCAACTGGCGGGCCATACCCCGGTGGCACTGGTGGGCGGTGCCACCGGCCTTATCGGCGATCCCAGCTTCAAGGCGACCGAGCGCAACCTCAACAGCGCCGAGACGGTGCAGGGCTGGGTAGCCAGTCTGTCGGCCCAGATAAAAGCGCTGCTGCCAGCCAGCGAAGGGCTGGCGGCGCCGCTTCTGGTCAACAACGCCGACTGGATGGGGCAGATGTCCGCCCTCGATTTTCTGCGGGATATCGGCAAGCACTTCTCGGTCAATGCCATGCTGGCCCGCGAATCGGTGCGCCAGCGGCTGGCCCGTCCGGATCAGGGTATCTCGTTCACCGAGTTCTCCTACGCCCTGCTGCAATCCCAGGACTTCGCGGTGCTCAACCAGCACCTCGGCTGCACCCTGCAGATCGGTGGAAACGACCAGTGGGGCAACATCACCAGCGGCATGGATCTCACCCGCCGCCTCAATCAGGCCCAGGTCTATGGCATGACGCTGCCGCTCATCACCAAGGCTGACGGCACCAAGTTTGGCAAGACCGAAGGCGGCGCTATCTGGCTCGACCCGGCCCTCAGCTCCCCCTACGCCTTCTACCAGTTCTGGCTCGGCACGGCGGACGAGGATGTCTACCGCTTCCTGCGCTACTACAGCTTTATGCCGCTGACCGAGATTGAGGCGCTGGAGGCGGAGGATGCGAAGCGGCAGGGGCGCAAACTGGCCCAGCAGGTGCTGGCCGACGAGCTGACCGAACTGGTGCACGGCAAGGGAGCGCTGGCAGCGGCGCAGCGCATCAGCGAATTGCTGTTCAGTGGCGAGGTGGCGCGCCTTGGCGAGAGCGATCTGGCCCAGCTGGCGCAGGATGGCATGCCGAACTGCCGTATCGAGGGAGAAACCGATCTGGTGACCCTGCTGGTAGAGAGCGGTCTGGCCAACTCGAAGCGGATCGCCCGCGAGCTGCTGGCGGCAGGGGCCATCAGCCTCAATGGCGAGATCCGCCGGGATGAGCCGCTGACGACGGCTGATCGGCTGTTCGGTCGCTACCTGCTGTTGCGCCGGGGCAAGAAGCAGTACCGGCTGGTGATGTGGCACTGATTCCCGTTTGGTTGGGGAGGCATCACAAGGTCGCCTCCCCGCCTCAACCGCTGGCCAGGGATGGCCACAATCTCTTTTGAATCCCAACTTGCGATCCCCCTCACAGCCCGTTTCTCAAGCAGCCACCATACTGGCACCGGCGAACATGGAGTCCGCCCCACCTCACAACCCCTTACCAATCGACAAGGATGCTGATGATGAAGAGATGGCTTCTGGTGCTGCTCTGCACCCTGCCCATGCTGGCGCACGCCAGCGGATATACCCAGACCCGCTACCCCATAGTGCTGGTGCACGGCCTGTTCGGCTTCGACAAGCTGCTCGGGGTCGACTACTTCTACGGCATTCCGCAGGCCCTGAGCCGCGATGGCGCCAAGGTCTACGTGGCTCAGGTATCGGCTACCGCCAGCTCCGAGCAGCGGGGGGAGCAGCTGCTCGCCCAGATTGAACTGCTGCTGGCCGCCACCGGCGCCGAGAAGGTCAACCTGATCGGCCACTCCCACGGCGGCCCCACCATTCGTTATGTCGCCTCGGTCGCCCCCGAGCTGGTCGCCTCCGCCACCAGCGTGGGCGGGGTGAACTACGGCTCTGACATCGCCGATCTGGTGCGCACCAATGCGGCGCCCGGCTCGGCCGCCGAGAAGCTGGCCGCCGCCGCTGCCCACGCGCTCTCCGGCGTCATATCTCTCCTCTCGGGGGGAAGTCAGCTGCCGCAGGATCCGGTCGCCGCGCTCGATGCCCTCACCAGCAAGGGAGCCAACCAGTTCAACCTGCGTTATCCGGAAGGGCTGCCCAGCCAGTATTGCGGCGAGGGGCCGATGCGGGCGACCAACGGCGTCTACTACTTCTCCTGGAGCGGGCGCGGCAACATGACCAATATTCTGGATCCGGTGGATCCGGCGCTGGCGCTGACCGGTACCTTCTTCAAGGAGCCCAATGACGGGCTGGTCGGCGTCTGCAGCAGCCACCTCGGCAAGGTGATCGGCACCGACTACCGGATGAACCATCTGGATGAGGTGAACCAGTCCTTCGGCATCCACCACCTGTTTGAAACCGACCCGGTCACCCTCTATCGCGACCATGCCCACCGCCTCAAGGAGCTGGGACTATGAGGATCGTCACCCTGCTCGCCGTCCCCTGCGCCATCGCCCTGCTGATCGGCGGCGTGCTGCTCTGGCCGGCAGCACCGACTGCGCAGGTGGCGCGTCAGCAAGGCGTACCTGCCGCCAGCAACCATCACCACGATCCCGAGCAAGAGGCCGCCGACGAGCTGCAGGAGCGTTATCGCACCTTTATCTCGGCCCAGAGCAGTCTGACCGTGCCCACCGATATCACCCTCGCCAGCCTGCAAATCCTCTTCGACGAGCGGGAGCAACTGCGCCAGCAGAGCTTCACCCCGACCGAGCAGGAGCAGCTGTTTGCCGAAGATCGCCTGATGGAGCTGTGGACCCTGCGCCGCAAGGCGCTGGCCGAGGCAAGCGATGCCGACAAGCAGGAGTTGGCCAGCGAGCTGGAGCTCTGGCTGGCGGCGCAGCCCCGGTGGTTTCAGGAGGCCGAAGCCAACGGCCGTCTGCTGGGCGAGCTGCAGGCACTGGAGCAGATGGAGCCAGCCAGAAGGGATGCCCTGTTGCTTGAGAAGGCGGGGCCGGAAGCTGTGGATAGGATGCATCAGCTCGAACAGGATCGGCAGGGATTCAAGGAGCAGCTCAATGGCTATCTGGCCGAGCTGGGGCAGTTACCCGCCAGCGCCAGAACCGAACAGCAGCAGGAGCTGCTGGCCCGCTGGTTCGAGCCACAGCAGTGGCGACGGGTCGAAGCGCTCACCCGGATAAAGCTGGGGGAGTAGTAAGCCAATGACAAGGGGCCCGAGATGGGCCCCTTGTTGTGGTGCGCTTATTGCGGCTTGTTGGTCGCCGGTAGCGGCTGCCAGGTGAGGCGAGTCACCTGATTGCCCTGCACCTCGCACTTGAGACTCAGCTCCTGCCAACCCTTCTCCTGACGCAAGGAGACATCGCCCACGATCCCCTGCTCGCCAATCTTCAGCTTCTCCTGCTCGAAGATCACCTTGTCGCCACCAGCCAGCTCCATCAGCTTGCCGTTGCAGAGCCAGTGGGCGAGCTCAGCCCCCTTGAGCTTGACGCTGCCCTTGGCCGCCTTCTGTTCGGCAGCGCCGGGAGCAAAGAGCTTGCTCAGCTCGGCGGCCCGTTTGGTGAGCCACTCCTGACGCTGCTGCATGCTCATCTTGCTGACGAACTCGGCTGGCTGACCTTTTTCGTCCAGCCATTGGGTCAGCTTGCCGCTGTCGTCAAAGGCGAACTGGGCGGCGGGCTCTTTGACCCCGAACAGCTTGCCCCCCTTGAAGTAGTAGCGGCTCTCCCCCTCCAGCTTGCCCAACTCGTTCATGATGGGCACGGCGATGATGACGGGGGCGCCATCGACCCAGGCCTTGATGTCGACGCCATCGTGGCTGAAGAGACGGGTATCGAGGGCACTGGCGGCCCCCTTTTCCATCAGGGAGAACTGTTCGGCAAGAGTTGCCGCCAGAGACGGCAGGGAGCAGAGCCCCAGCCCCAAGCCGAGGCTCAGAGCGATCACGGTATTGCGCATATGTGTCCTGTGTGTTGGCCGAAAGGCCCGGGTTAACTCTCTATCAACCAGGCCCGCAGCCCCTCCCGGTGAGTCTCGCTCAGAGGGATGGATTGCCGTGCCCGATAGTCAAAATGGATCAGGGTCGTCTCGCCAGTGACGGCCAGCTCCCCCTGCTGCCAGGCTTCCTGCCAGATGGTGAAGGAGCTGCTGCCAATGCGGCGCACACCGGTCTTGATGGTGACCGGCTGGCCGTAGAACAGCTCCCGTTTGAACTGCACCGTGTAGCCCGCGATGATCAGGTGCCAGTCATGCACATCCAGCTCGGGCGAAAAGATCCTGAACAGGGGATCCCGCGCCGACTCAAACCAGACCGCCGGCACCGTATTGTTGATATGGCCGAGGGCATCTGTCTCCTGAAAGCGGGGTTGGATCTGCATTTCCAGCATGGCTGGTGACTCCTTGTCGTTGAACCGCGCTCAGGCTAACGCGCCCCGCATCAGGACTCAAGCTCCCCACCATCGCCCTGTGCCTGACCAACCAGCTCGGGTCGCAGCCAGGCGCTGCGAAAATCGAACCAGCCGAGCGCCGTCATCCGCACCCCGTGCACGCCGGTACGGCTCTCCAGCTCAAGCCAGTGGTGAAACAACGGCACAAACCAGCCCTGCTGCTGCACCCAGGCCATCAGGGCGCGCGGGCCGGGTTCGGCACCGCTGGCGCGCCACTGCGTCAACCCCTGCCACAACGGCAGCTGGCTGGCCCACACCCGGCGCAGCAGCGGAGTGCCCTGCAACCAGCCGTAGGGGGCAAAAGGCCCCTCATGTTCAAGGTTGAGGGTACCAAGCCAGAGATCCACATCCTCATCCTCGCCACTCACCCAGCGACCGTAGTCGAGGGTGCGCACTTCCAGCTCAATTCCCTGCGACCCGAGCAGATCGGCCATGGCACCGGCACACTCGTTGAACTCGATATGCTGGTTGAAGCAGGCGAGCACCAGTCGCTGTGGCAGGCTCTGTGGCCGGGGCTGCGGCGGTGGCAGCGTCTCGCGCCAGTGGGGCAGCATGCCGAGGGCGCTGGTCCAGCCCCGTTGCAGCTCGGGGGCAACCCGTGCCATCAGGGCCACCGGACTGAGCAGCTGAATGATCCAGTAGCGCAGGGCAGGATCCTGCAAGGCACGGGAGCGCTCATCCTGCAGCAGGAAGTAGCAGCCCGATTCGAGCTCCGACTCGCCGCGCATGGTGCCAAGCTCGGGGCTGTCACGCCCCAGCTGCAGGTGGCTCTCCAGCCGCTCCGCCAGCTCCGGCAGCATCCAGATGTCGATCTCGTCGAGCAGGGCGCGCAGACCGAAGTAGTCGTCAAAGGCGGCGAGGCGCAGCTGCAGCGGGTCGTTGGCGATCACCCGATAGGGGCCGGTGCCCACCGGTTGCAAGGCAAAGCCCGCCTCCCCCTTGAGCTCGCGCGGCAAAATGGCCGCCACCGGCTCGGCCAGCAGGTCAGGCAGCAGAGGATCCGGGCTGTCGAGATAGAGATCCAGAGTTCGCGGCCAGGGGCTCTCCAGCCGCGCCAGATGGGCGAACAGCGGGCGATCCCGCAGGGCCAGCAGACTCTCCATCACATCCTCCACCACCAGCTCACGCCCGTGGTGAAAGCGCACCGCCGGGCGCAGGTAGAAACGCCAGTGGCAGGGGCCAACCTGTTCCCAGTGGTGAGCCAGATCGCCCTCGATTTCCCCATTTTCCTCATTTCGCCGGCTGAGGCCGTTGAAGATCTGGCGGCTGAGATGCACCTCCGAGCGGCGCATCGGGCCGGTAGGCAGCAGCTGCGGCAGCGGCCGGTAGTAGGGCACCCGCAGGATCTGGCGCCCCTCGCGGGTGGCCTGACCGAGCTGTTCGAGCAGCAGCGGGGTGAGCAGATCGAGGCGATCCTCCGCCAGCCGCACCGCCTGCGCCAGCTGGCCCTCACTGAGCAGATCCCGCAAGCGGCGCCGGGTCAGGCTCTCCTGACTGTCGAGCAGGGTGAGCCGGGAGCGCCGCCCTCGCCCCGCTTCCGCCGTCCAGTTGAGCCAGCCCTGATCCTGCATCCGTCGCAGCAGCAGACGAGCGTTGCGCGGGGTGCAGCAGAGCTGCTCCGCCACCTCGGCGAGACTGATCTCCCGCTCATCGCAGCCAAGCTGCTGGGCGAGCCGTTGAAATTGCTGGTAGAGGCGACCGGTCGGCATAAAAGAGGAAATCCTTCATTCAAAAGCCATCAGTTTTTACTTCCTCATTTTAACTCAATACTGACGATGACGCTGAGCAACAACATAAGGAGCCTCACCATGAACCATCACATCGAACCCAAACCGAACCGGATCCAGCAGGTCCTGCGCCGTTACTTCAAGCGGATCCTGCCGCGCCCGCTGCCACTTATCGAAGATCCCATGCAGCAGCTCAACCGCCTGATGCAGTGGGATATGAACCAGATCGACGACAAGGAGTATCGCCGCCGTCTCTGAGTGCGAGCCGTGCCAGCCACGCGGGATGCGCATCCCCTGCGGGAGCAATTGCTTTGCCGGATCTTGCTGTTTACATCGGCCACGGGCCTGATAGATTGGACGTCTATCCATCTATAACTGCCATAAGCAACATCCAACAAGGAGTGTGTGATGAAAGATGCGACCCTGGCCCTGCACCACGGCTTTACCAACGACCCCACCACCAAAGCGGTTGCCGTCCCCATCTACCAGACGGTGGCCTATGAGTTCGAGAGCGCCCAGCACGGGGCGGATCTGTTCAATCTGGCGGTGCCGGGCAATATCTACACCCGCATCATGAACCCCACTAATGATGTGCTGGAGCAGCGGATGGCCGCGCTGGAAGGGGGGATCGCCGCACTGGTAGTCTCGGCAGGTTCTGCCGCCATCACCTATGCCATTCAGGCGCTGACCGCAGCCGGTGACAACATCGTCTCCACTCCCCAGCTCTATGGCGGCACCTACACCTTGTTCGCCCACATGCTGCCGAGTTTCGGGGTCGAGGTGCGCTTCGCCAGGGATGACAGCGCCGAAGCCATCGCCGCCCTCATCGACGACAAGACCAAGGCGGTCTACTGCGAGAGCATCGGCAACCCGGCGGGCAACATCGTCGATCTGGCCGCGCTGGCCAAGGCAGCCCATGCCCGCGGCGTGCCGCTTATCGTCGACAACACGGTCGCCACCCCGGTGCTCTGCAAGCCCATCGAACATGGCGCTGACATCGTCGTCCACAGCCTGACCAAATATGTCGGCGGCCACGGCAACTCGCTGGGTGGCGTCATCGTCGACTCGGGCAAGTTCCCCTGGGCGGATCACGCCGAGCGCTTCCCCCAGCTGACCAAACCCGAACCCTCCTACCACGGGGTGGTCTATACCGAGGCCTTTGGCCCGGCCGCCTTTATCGGACGGGTACGCACCGTGCCGCTGCGCAATACCGGCGCAGCACTGGCGCCGATGAACGCCTTCCTGCTGCTGCAGGGGTTGGAGACCCTGAGCCTGCGTATGGAGCGCCACGTCGACAACGCCCTGCGGGTCGCCAACCACCTCAAGCATCATCCCAAGGTGGCATGGGTCAGCTACGCCGGTCTGCCGGGTCACCCCCACTATCTGCTGGCAGAGAAGTACATGGCCGGTCGCCCCTCGGCGATTCTCTCGTTCGGCCTGAAGGAGGGTTATGAAGCAGGCGTGCGTTTCTACGATGCGCTCAAGATCTTCAAACGGCTGGTCAACATCGGCGATGCCAAGTCGCTGGCCTGCCACCCCGCCTCCACCACCCATCGCCAGCTGAGCGAGGAGGAGCAGGCCAAGGCAGGAGTCAAACCCGAGATGATCCGGCTGTCGGTCGGGATTGAGGCGATCGAGGACATACTGGCGGATCTGGATCAGGCGCTGGAGGCATAAGTCAGTCAACGAGAGAGAGCGGGCATCAGCCCGCTCTTTTTTTACTGCCGGTGAACCGCCCCCCTCGCCCGCTCGTATACCCCACCCTGCCACCGAATCGAGGTCGTTATGATAGTCCTGCACCACCTGAACAAATCCCGCTCCCAACGCATCATCTGGCTGCTCGAAGAGCTGGGCCAGCCCTATGAGATCAAGGCGTATCAGCGCGATGCCACCACCTTTCTGGCGCCGCCCGAGCTCAAGGCCATCCACCCTCTCGGCAAGTCGCCGGTCATCGAGTTCAATGGTCGGGTACTGGCAGAATCGGGCGCTATCACCGAGTACCTGATCGCCCGCCATGCCTCGGAACGGCTGGCACCGGCTCAAGATAGCCCGGAGTATCCCGAATACTTGCAGTGGATCCACTTCGCCGAAAGCTCGGGCATATTGCCGCTGCTGCTGGATATGTTTGTGCGAAAAGATGGCAGCCCGATGCGCTTCCTGCCGGACTATGCCAAGGCGGAGTGTGCCAAGGTGCTGGGCTACCTCAACGATGTGATGGCGAATCGCCACTATCTGGTGGGGGATCGCCTCTCCGGCGCCGACATCATGAACTCCTTCCTGGTGGATCTGCTGGCGCAAAGCGGCCAGCTGGCCCAGTTCCCGCATCTGCAGGCCTACTGGCAGCGCCTCAATACTCACCCGGCCCGCCAGAAGGCAGTAGAGCTGGAACGCGAGCTGGATCTGCGTCCCTGAACGAGCAACTACCATGCAAAACGCCCCGACAGTCGGGGCGTTTTTGTTATGCAGGCAGAGCGCGGCTTACTTGGCCAGCGGCACCTTGTCGCGGCGCGACTTCCACCACCAGCGCAACCGGATCTGGGAGATCAGCATCCCCGCCAGCATCAACGAACAGCCCGCCACCGTCTGCTCATCCAGCGTTTCGCCCAGCAGCAACACGCCCCCCACGGCGGCGAAGACGGTCTCCAGACTGAGAATGATGGCGGCATGGGCCGGATGGGCACCGCGCTGCCCCAGCACCTGCAGGGTATAGCCAACCCCCACCGAGACCAGACCGGCGTAGAGCAGCGCCTGCCAACCGGCAACCGCCCCGGCCACCGTCGGCGTCTCGATGATGAAGGCGGTCACGAGACTGAGCAGACCGCACACCACAAACTGCACGCAAGCCAGCTTGATGGGGGCTACCCGGTTGGAGTAGTGATCCAGCAGCAGCAGATGGATCGCCCAGAACAGGGCGCCGATCACCTGCAACAGATCGCCAAAGCCGATGGAGAAGTCATCGGTCACGCTCAGTACATAAAGACCGGCCAGCGCAATAAGCGCGCCAATCCAGGTGTTGGTGCCGGTCTTGTGGTGCAGCAGCAGTCCCAGCACGGGCACCAGTATGATGTAGAGCCCGGTGATAAAACCGGCCTTGGCGGCTGTGGTGTAGAGCAGCCCAACCTGTTGCAGGGAGGCGGCACAGAACAGCACCAGTCCGGCCAGCACACCACCGGTCAGCAGCTGGCGATGATCGCCCGTGACGGCAACAGGTTGTCGGGGTTTGAGCCACCAGAGCAGCGGCAGCAGAGAGAAGGCGCCGAGCAGAAAGCGCAGGCCATTGAAGGTGTATGGCCCCATATGATCCATCCCGAGACGCTGGGCGACAAAGCCCATGCCCCAGATGGTGGCAGCCATCAGCAACATCAGATTGGAACGCATGATGATTCATCCTTAAATCAGCGTTTTGCAGGTTATCTGATCCAAGATACCCGTCTCCCCACCCTCTTGTCTTTATGGCAGTGGATGTTTTACCAGCAGGGCGAAGATCAGCACCAGCAACATGTTGCCACGCAGGATCCAGATCACCCGGAATTGCTGCTGGATGGAGATCATTGGCGCGCGCCCCAACCGCAGGGAGCGGCGCCAGCGGTAGAAGAGGCGGCTGGGGTAATCGAGCGATCCCACGATCACCAGAAAGAGCAGGGTCTGCATGCCGTGAGCCGGGTGGGCAAAGAGAGCCGCCAGCGAGCCGGCATGTTCGAGCGCCAGCAGACAACCAGTGGCAAAGATGCCGAACAGGGCCAGTGCCGAGACCCCGTCCACCACCAGCAGACGGCGCACCCGCACCATGTTGAGCCCGCGGCGAAAAATGAGGTATTCGATGCACAGGGCGAGCAGCAGCAGAATAATACTGCCGTTATGGAGATGGCAGAGCAGAGAATGATTGAGCATCAGCAAATTCTCACTTTCTGCCTTTAGACGAGCAGAGCGGCATCATATATGCTGGTCTCACACGAGTTAAAAAGGACTTTTTCATGCCCCGCGGTACGTCCAGGAATACGTGGTCATTAATCTCCCGCATGCGGTTGGGCCTCCTCCTGCTCTTTATCCCTGTTTTGCTGCTGGGCAGCATCTACTACCTGCATATGGAGCGCACCCTGCGCAACGAGCAGGAACAAAACCTGGTAGCCCGCAATACCCAATATCTGCACACCCTGCTAGAACCCTATCTGGAGACGCTCAAACGCCAGTTTACGCTGATTTACCAGCAGGTAAATTATCAGGACTTCATTGAGCCGACCATTCGCAACGGCGAGCACTATCTGCAGTCGTGGCGGGCCTATCACAAGGTGATGGAGCTCGACTATGTCTATGTCGGCACCGAACATCGCAAGATGCTGATCCATCCGGCATGGCAGGCTGACGAAAGGTTCGATCCCCGGGTTCGCCCCTGGTACAAGCTGGCGGCCAGCCACCCCGGCCAGATTGTCTTTACCGACCCCTACTACGACTACACCCTCGGCACCCTCACCATGGCGCTGGCACGGGTCATCCTGACCCCGGACGGCAAACGGGTCGGTGTGCTCTCCCTCGATACCCAGCTCACTCCGCTCGCCAGCTGGCTCAACAACAAACGCGGTGTGGATTATCACGACGGGCGGGGTTATCAGATGCTGATCAACCACGAGGGGCTGGTACTGGCGCACCCGGATCGAGCCCGCGTCTTCAAGCCGCTGGCCGACCCCACATGGCTGACACGGATGAAGGGCGATCAGGGCTTCTTCCTCGATGAGGCGAGCGGCCAGATGGTCGCCTACAACCGCATTCCCGAGCAGCGCTGGGTCCTGCTCAGCGTCGAGCCTACCGCCAGCATGGAACGGGTGATCGACAGCGTCTCCGTCAACGTGCAGCTGATGATCGGCGTTGCCTGCGTACTCTATCTGCTGCTCGCCATGCTCTGGTCACGCTACTTCCGCCGCATGCTGGGCGAGATCACCCTGCTGATCCGGGCCAGCCGCTCCGGCGGTATCGCCTACAACGGCCGCCGCATGCTGGAGCTGGCCAAGGTCTACGAAGAGATGGATGCCGCCAGCCAGGACTTCGCCCAGATCCGGCTGCAAGCCAATCAGGACAAGCTCACCGGCCTCTACAACCGCCGCTTCTTCGACGAATGTCTGCAACAGCAGATCAAGCAGGGCCACCCCTTCGGGCTGGTGATGTTCGATCTCGACAACTTCAAACGGGTCAACGACACCTTCGGCCACCAGACCGGTGACGTGGTGCTCAAGCGGGTGGGCAAACTCGGCATGCGGCTGTTCCACGACTGGGGCTGGTTCTGCCGCTATGGTGGCGAGGAGCTGGTGCTCATCTTCCGCTACGGCGAGGATCAACCCATGCTCCCCTCCCTGCTGGAGACCTTCCGGATCGGGGTGGAGCAGCTGGAGTGGCGCGAGGTGGATCTCACCATCACCATCAGCGGCGGCGTCGCCTTCAGCAAACCCGGTATGTCTGGCAAAGATCTGATTGAGCTCGCAGACAACGCCGTTTATCGCGCCAAGCGGGAGGGGAAAAACCGCATCTGCTTCCCGCAAAACGGCGAACAGACAGCACTGCCGGATGAACCGCGTCCCGCGGACAAAGCGTCTGATGAGGAGCCGCTACGCGCCAACGAGGCATGACAGCCAACAGCTGCGCTCAGATAACAAGAGAGAGGCCTTCCGGCCTCTCTCTTTTTTCATCACCACTTTTTCATCCCCACCAACCGGTACTCAAAGCTGGCGCTGCCACTCCAGCACGGGCCAGCCCAGCTCCTCGGCCTGCTGGCGCAGTGCGGGGGCCGGATTGACCGCATGGGGATGGCTCACCGCCCGCAGCATGGGCAGATCGTTATGGGAGTCGCTGTAACCAAAGCTCCCCTGCCAGAGCTGTTCTCGCCCGGCAAAGAGCTGGTTGATGCGGGCCACCTTGCCGTCGCGAAAACTGAGGGTGCCGCGGGTCTGGCCGGTCAGCATGCCGGACTCTTCATCGAGCAGGATGGCCACACAGTGATCCATCCCCAGCATCCGCGCCATGGGGGCCACCAGATGTTCGCCGGAGGCGGAGATGAGCACCAGCTCGTCGCCACGCTGGCGGTGCCACTCGATACGTGCCAGCCCCTCGGGGTAGATGCGCTCGCGCAGCACCTGCTCGGCAAAGCGGCTACAGAGCGAGTCGAGCCACTGGCGCGTCTTGCCCGCCAGCGGTTGCAGGGTGAAGGCCATGTACTGGTGCATGTCCATCTTGCCCTGATGGTAGAGGGACATCATGGCCTGCTCTTCCGCGATCATGCTGGCGGGCGCCAGCTCCTCGGCCACCATGTACTCCAGCCAGAGGCTGGCGGAATCCCCGGCAATCAGGGTCTCGTCCAGATCAAACAGTGCCAGTGCCATGGGCGCTCCTCGCAGTAAAAATGGAAATGAAATGCAGCCTCATGCTACCTCACAGAGTTGATCCCGGGCCACTACCAGGGTCACGGCGCGCCCCACCGGCAGCAGCTCGCGGGCCGATCGGTTGAGGCAATCTACCGTCAGCACGCCTGCCTCGCAGGTCACCTGATAGCGGATGACGTTGCCGAGCAGTTGCTGCCCGCTGATCACCCCCGGCAGGTTCGGTTCGTCGCTGTGAGCGCCAGCCGGCAGCAGGGAGAGGGACTCGGGTCGCAGCGCCAGCTTGCCCTGAAAACGGGGGCCAAACAGCGACTTGCCCTGCTCGGCGCCAAGCAGGTTGTAGTTGCCGATAAAGCTCGCTACAAACTCGCTGGCGGGACGGGTATAGATCTCCTCCGGCGTACCGCTCTGGACGATGGATCCCTTGTTCATCAGGAAGATCCTGTCCGACATGGTCAACGCCTCCTCCTGATCGTGGGTCACGAAGATGGTAGTGAGCTCGAGGCGCTGCTGGATCTCGCGGATCTGCTGGCGCAGGCTGCGGCGGATGCGGGCATCCAGCGCCGAGAGCGGCTCATCCAGCAGCAGGATCCGCGGCTGCACCACCAACGCCCGGGCCAGTGCCACCCGCTGGCGCTGGCCGCCGGAGAGTTCGGCCGGATAGCGGCGCTCGAAGCCGGTCAGCTCCACCAGCTCAAGCGCCTCCTGCACGCTGGCGGCGAGATCCCGTCCCGGCTGGGGCTTCATCTTGAGGCCGAAGGCAACGTTGTCCCACACCGTCATGTTGGGGAAGAGCGCATAGCTCTGGAACACCATGCCGATGCCGCGCTTCTGGGGTTCCTGCCAGGTGATATCTTCACCGGCCACCCGCACCTGACCGCCATCCACCGGGGTGAGCCCGGCCAGCGCCCGCAGCAGGGTCGATTTGCCGCAGCCGGAGGGGCCGAGCAGGGTCACCAGCTCCCCCTTGCGGATGCCGAATTCAATCCCCTCGAACACCTTGGTGTCGCCATAGGATTTGTGCAGTTGATTCACTTCTAGATGGAACATGTTGATTCACCGATGAAATCTGTTGGCCGCCCAGGTGAGCAGCAGGGTCAGCAGGAAGTAGCTCATCACCAGCGCACTGGTGAAGTGGCCCGAGGTGGCGCGCATGTTGTAGAGGTAGACCTGCAGGGTCTCGTAACGGGTGCCTACCAGCATGTTGGCGAACACGAACTCGCCGAGCAGGAAGGAGAGCGAGAGAAACAGCGCCGCCAGCAATCCCTTGCGCAGGCAGGGGATCACCACCAGCAGGAAGGCGTGCCGACTGCTTGCCCCCAGCAGGTGGGCGGCATCCATCAAATCTTTCAGCGGCACTCCTTGCAGGCTGTTGGCCAGCGCCCGGTACATGAAGGGGAGCACCACGGTGAACCAGGTGCCGATCAGGATCCACGGCGTGCCGATAATGGGCAGAACGCCGTCAGCGTAGATCTGCAGCAGCCCGACTGAGGAGACCACCGGCGGCACCGCAAAGGGGAGCAAGATCAACAGGTTCATCCAGGGATCCAGCTTGGGGAAGTAGTAGGCCACCACCAGCACGGTGGGTATCAACACCAGGGTGCCCAGCAGCAGGGTGGCGAAGCAGACCAGGAGGCTGCGGCCAAACGCCGCCAGAAAGCGCGGGTCGCCCCACAGCTTGAGATACCAGTCGAGGGTGAAGCCGTCCGGCAGCAGGGTCGCCCCCCAGCGGGTGGAGATGGAGTAGAGAAACGTAGCCAGCAGCGGCAGCAGCAGGGTGGCGACCAGCCCACCCAGCACCCACTTTGGCCAGCGCGGCGTCAAATCATGCATGGGATTGCCCCTTGTTCACATAGCTCTTTTTCAGCAGCCACTGGTTGGCGGCCGTCACTACCCCCAGCAGCACCATCAGGATCACCGCCAGCGCAGCCGCCATATTGGGCTCGAGGAAGATATCGCCGGAGACCAGACTGGCCACCCGGATGGTCACCAGATTGAAGTTACCGGTGGTGAGGGCGTAGGCGGAGGCATAGGCCCCCACCGCGTTGGCAAACAGGATGATCAGGGTGCCAAGTAGCGCAGGCGTCAGCACCGGCAGCGCCACGTGCCACACATACTGCCCCTTGCTCGCGCCGAGCAGCGCGGCCGCTTGCGGCCACTCATCCTGCAGCGCATCGAAGGCCGGATAGAGCAGCAGCAGGGCCAGCGGGATCTGGAAGTAGGTGTAGATGAGGATAAGGCCGCTGCCCGAGTAGAGGTTGAAGCCGTCTATCAATCCCCATGATTTCAGCAGTAGGGTCACTGCACCATTGATGCCGAGAATGATGATAAAGGCGAATGCCAGCGGCACCCCGCTGAAGTTGCCGGTCATGGTGATAAAGGCCAGCAGCACCCGCTTGACCCGCTCACCGCTGTGACGCAGCGCTGCCGCCCCGAGGGTGCCGATGGCAAGCCCCGCCAGACTGGCGATACCGGCGATGCGCAGCGAGTTGCCGAACGATTGCAGGTAGAAGGGGGAGCTCAAAATCTCCCGATAGTAGTCGAGGCCCCAGCCATCGGGGGTCTGGAAACTGCCCACCAACACCCACACCATGGGGGCGAGCTGGAACAGGATCATCAAGAGGACAAAGGGCAGCAGCACCAGCGCGGGCAGCCAGTGGCGGCGCACCTTCTGCTTGGTTGCCACGGGTTGATCCACGAGGATCTCGGTGGTTGCAGGCATCATCAGTGCACCTCACGCATAAAGGCGGCCTTGAGCAGCGGTGGCGCTGCCGGCTTGTCGTGGGAAATGCCCAGCAGATCCGCCATCAGGGCACAGAGCTGGGTCTGGGCAATCGCCACCCCATCCGGCCAGCGCTCGACGAAGGCATCGCCAAACAGCCAGAGCGGCACGGTGCGCTCTTCAGGCAGAGTACCGCCGTGGCTCAGGTCGTTGTTCATACCGTGATCCGAGGTGACTACCACCTGATACCCCTCCGCCAGCCACTGGGGCAGCAGGTCGGCCAGCAGGCTGTCCATGCGGCGCGCCTGATTGCGGTACTGGCGGGAGTCGAAGCCAAACTTGTGGCCCGCATCGTCCACCCCCATCGGGTGGATCAGCAGAAAATCGGGATCGTACTGGCTGCGCAGCCACTCGCCATCCATCAGCAGATGGCTGTCGGGGTAGTTGTCATCCCAGTAGAAGCAGCCGTGCTGGATCGGCAGTTGCTCATCGTGGGTAAAGCGATCGCGGGCCGCCAGCCAGGGGCTCTTGTTGTAAAGCTCGCTCACCCAGTAGTAGGCCGCCGCTGCGGTGCGTTTACCCGCGGCGCGGGCCAGATGGAAGATGGAGTCATGCAGACTGAGACGACTCACCCCGTTGTGGGTGATGCCGCTCGCTACCGGCGGAACGCCGGTCAGGATGCACTCGTAGAGAGGCCGGGAGAGGGATGGCAGGGCGCAGCTGAGGGTCGTATAGAGGCCACGCTCCGCCTCCACCATGCCTGCGAGGTAGCCCATCCCATGGGCTACCCCTGCAGAGAGGCCATCCACAAGTACCACTATCACCTTGTGTTGCACTGGCCGCTCCTTACTGCATGTAGATCATAACGTTCTCTTGCCACTGACGCGGCAGGGCCTTGGAGCTCTGCTCCCAGGCTGCGTGATCCTGCACCGGCTTGGCATTGGCGTACTGCTCGGCCGGCAGCAGCTTGGCCTTCACGTCCTCCGGCAGCGCAACGTTGCTGCGAATGGGACGGGCATAGCCGCGGGCCAGGTTGATCTGACCGGCATCGGAGAGGATGTATTCCCGCGCCAGCTTGGCAGCGTTGGGGTTCTTGGCCCACTTGTTGATGATGGTGGTGTAACCGGCGATGACGGAGCCGTCGCTCGGGATCACCACTTCAAACTTCTTGGGGTCGATCTGGTCGCGGTAGTTAAGGGCGTTGAAGTCCCACAGCACACCCACTTCCACCTCACCCTTCTCGATGTTGGCGATGGTCGGGTCATTCAGCGACAGGCGACCCTGCTGGGCCAGCTTGCCGAACAACTCCAGCGCGGGCTTGAGATTCTTCTCGCTGCCACCGGTGGCATAGGCTGCCGCCAGCACGCCGTTGTTGGCCTGCGAGGCAACACCCACATCACCCAGGGTCACCTTGTAGTTGCCGCCCAGCAGGGATTGCCAGCTGGTGGGGGCAGCCTTGACCAGATCCTTGTTGATCAGGAAGGCGATGGTGCCGGTATAGGCCAGCATCCAGTGACCGTCCGCATCCTTGGCCCAGTTGGGAATGTCGGCCCAGGTGGAGGGCTTGTAGGGTTGGGTGACCCCCTGCTTGACCGCAACCGGGCCGAAGGCGCCGCCCACGTCGCCGATGTCGGCGGTGGCGTTAGCCTTCTCGGCGGCGAACTTGGCGATCTCCTGCGCCGAGCTCATGTCGGTATCCTGATGCTTGATGCCGTAGATGTTGCCCAGCTGCTGCCAGGTATCCTTCCAGTTGGCCCAGCTGTCGGGCATGCCGATACTGCTGAGCTGCCCTTCGCCGCGAGCGGCCTTCTCAAGATCTGCGATATTTTCGGCAGCAAACAGCGGTTGGCTGATGGCTACCAGAGCCAGTGCACTTGCGATCACGCTTTTCATCATCCCATCCCTCTGGACTAGGTCAGTTAAGGTTCGAGAGGGATGCTAGAGGGGAAATATGACGGTCGCGGGGCGCTTTGATGGCAGTTTGATGACAATTGCCCTGTCATGGCGCTGTCATCAGCAGCGGTTACAACTCTGAACCCAAGTGAAGCTGGACTACTCCAGCAAGGGCTGAACCAACAAGGGCCAGGCCAGCCCGCACAGCCAGAATGAGCGACAGGGACATGAGCGTGATTGAACCGAGATTGAGCGAACGGGTCGCGGCTGAGGGCCGCGCCTCCAAGTGTGAACAGATTTGCCAGACCCTGCGCCGCTATATCGGCAGCGGCCAGCTGGCGGCGGGGCAGCAGCTGCCCGCCGAGCGGGCCCTGAGCGAGCGTTTCGCCACCACCCGCATCACCATCAAGGAGGCGCTCTCCAGCCTCGAGGCGGATGGCCTTATCTATCGGGCCGAGCGGCGTGGCTGGTTCGTGGCGCCGCCTCGCCTCACCTACGATCCCGCCATCCACACCCACTTTCACCAGTGGATCGGCGAGCAGCAGCGCACCGCCGAAACCCGGGTGCTGGCCCACGGTAGCGAGCTCGCCAGCAGCGAGCTGTGCCGCTGGATGGGGCTGGATCCTTTTACGCCGCTGTATGAAATTCGCCGCCTGCGCCTGATCGACGGCCGCCCGGTGCTCCACGTCAGCCACCACCTGCTGGCGAGCCGCTTTCCCGATATCGCCAGCGCACCGCTGGCCAGCTCCCTCACCGAGCTCTATCAGCAGCGCTATGGCATAGGCCAGGGCGGGGCGAGTCTCGAGATCACCCCCTCGGCGGCGCGCGGCGCCATCGCCCGCGCCCTCAATCTGGCGGAGGGGAGTGCGGTGCTGCGGCTGGTGCGGGTCAACTATGACGAGCGGGGAGCTCTGGTGGACTGCGATATCGAACACTGGCGGCCGGATGCGATCCGTATCTGCCTCGATACCCGGGCGTTGCAACCGACCACAAGCAGATCGCAGACCGTTCAATTCACGGAATAACCAGACACCAACAGAGCGGATCCCGCAGGATCCGCCGGGATCAGTTGTCGATATTGGGGATCATGTCGTCAAAGCTCTGGTAGCCGCAGTCGGCCAGTTGCAGCGACATGGTGTAGGTCTTGCGGTGCTCCTGCTGGCCGATGGCGGGGCGGTTGAGCTTGAGCTCCTGATGCCAGTACTCCTTCATCCGCTCGATCAGCCCCATCGCCTCGCTCTCGTTGAGGTGGAGCTGGCAGAGCGCCAGATAGTTGTTCGACTTGTGCATGTTCTCCACCAGATACTCCCCCAGCATCGACATCGCTTGGCGCGCCTGCTGGCGGGCGAAGCGGCTGTGCTGCTCGAAGCTGATCCGCTCGCTGATGAGGAAGTGGTAGCTGTTGTCGATGCCAAGCTGCAGGATGCCGAGCTTCTCCAGCTTGCGCAGATAGAGGTAGCAGGAGGCATCGGTCAGGCCGTACTCCCGCTTGAGATCGATCAACGTCTTGTCGCGCCAGAAGATATTGGCCAGAAAGGCATAGAGGCCCGGCTCGTTGTGAAACGCCTCGTCCTGTTCCTGAGTGAAAACGGCGCGCCGGCTCTGGGCATCCTGAGTGCGCTCCAGCAGCTCCTCGAACGAGAGCCCCACCAGATGGCAGATCTCCAGCAGGGTATCGAACGGCAGGGAGGGCTTGTTCATCATCCGCTTGATGGTGGCAATAGAGACCCCCATCGCCTCCGCCAGCGTCTGATAGCGGATCCCCTTGTCGGTCAGGGTCTTCTTCAGGGTATCGAGGATCTGGGTGGCCAGGGTCTGGCTGTAGCTCACGGGACTCATCCTTGTTGTTGCATCGTGACTGCATGGTTATGCCGCAGCGGGGTCGCCTCTATTTTTACCGCCAAGGCTCAGATATTGACACCAAAAAGATGGTGGTCGCTCGTAAACGGCTGAAATGGCGCCGAGGCCTGACCAGTTCCGGCCAGCGGTCGCAAAATATGATACTCGCCAGCGCATATCCTTGAACCGGAAAACATTTTGCTAGTGCTGCATAGCTCATCACGCATACTTTTGTCGTATCGAATTCAAGACCCTTCCTGGTTTAGAAATCGATTGTTTGCTTCCAAATTTGTATTTTTTAAACCGCAAGGTTTTTCCTTTTTCCTGATCTTGAGCGGCGCTTGCAAAAGCACCGCTCTACTCTTTTTTGCGCCATGAAAAACGCCTGCCACAGGGCAGGCGTCAGCAGATGGCAACCCAATCAGATATAGCGAATGGCCGTCAGCGCCATCACCACCGCCATGCTCGCCATCATGGGCACGAAGGTGCGCTTCACCACATCCACCGGGCTCAGGTTGGCGATGCCGGAGACAGTGATGATCACCCCCGCCACCGGCGAGATGGTGCGGCCAATGCCGGCCGCGAACAGGATCGGCACCAGCAGCAACAGCGGGTTGATATCGAACTGGCTGGAGACCAGCGGCACGATGGGAATAAACGCCATCACGGGGGCGTTGCCCGAGCCGGTGATAAAGGCGGTCAGCAGGATAAAGAGCGAGAAGACCAGCGACAGCCCGAGCGGGTTGAGCTCGAACGACTTGGCCAGATCGATCAGCTGGGTGATGGCGCCGATATTGGTGAGACCGGCGGAGAAGAACTCGGCCGCCAGCATCAGGGTCAGCACGCTGCCGAAGATCATCCCGGTGCCGGTCAGCCAGGCCTCGAAGTTGGCGAACGCCTTGTTGAGAGAGCGGTAGCGCAGCGCCTCGATGATGATGCAGAGGGTCATGGTCGACATCATGGCCACCGGAATGGTCATCTTGATGGCGCTGACAAACAGCTCGGAGAAGCCGAACAGAAAGACGAACGGGATCACCGGCAGCAGGGCGTAGTAGCCCGGGGTGTTCTCGTGTTTTGCCTCCAGCTCGTGCAGATACTTGCCCCGCTCGGCGGCGGTATCATGGCCATCCTTGCGGTCGCAGTAGCGCTGCCACGCGATATTGACGAAGGGGATGATCACCAGCAGCGCGATCTGGAACAGCAGCTGATGGTTCACCACGAACGGCATCACCTCGATATTGATCGCCTTGGCGCCGATCACCGCATTGATCTGGCCGGGGCCAAACTCCCACGCGGTGGGGATGACGATGGTCGCCACCGCCGTCTTGGCGCTGATCCCGGCATTGCGCAGCAGCGGATAGAGGGTGCCCATCAGCAGCAGGGAGAGCGAAGTTGCCCCGGTGATAAAGACATAGAGAATGGAGACCAGCAGCAGGATGATCGCCAGCAATACATAGGGGTTCTTCAGCGCCATGATGGGGCGGGAAGTGGCCTTCACCAGCGCCGCCGAGGCGCCGATCTGGTTGAGGTAGGTGGCCACCCCGGCGATCGCCACCAGGGTCAGACCGGTGGAAGCGAGGCGGGAGTTGGTCACCATGGCGAACTTCTCCCACAGATCGAAGAACCAGAAGCCCTGACTGTTCTCGGCGGGCAGGATCGGGTTGATCCCCGCCCACTGGGCATACGCCAGCAGCACCAGACCCGCGGTCAGCAAGGTCGCCTGCGGATTGAACCGCTTGAGCATGGCGTAGGCGACCAGCCCCACCACCACCAGAATCAATATTGTCGACATATTTATTATCCTTGTTGCAGCACCCGTGACGCCCCGATTACATCTGTTTGTTATTTCTCATAATCGGGATTCGGCAGCGTATCAGCCGCACCCGGCAAATAGAATTGGTCGGTGTGACCAGCGCCGCAATAATAAAGATTTAATCAATAGCGAAACGCCCGGCAAAATATTGCCCTAACACACTCCGGATAATCAGAATGTGGAGCCCTTCAAAGTTGCCGTCAGACCGCTGTGCGCGCCCTCATAAAATAGCGATTCACCCTGCCCGCCCCCTTTTTTCGTCTCACCCATCGGCAAACGGCACCGTGGCCAACCGGCCGGTCGGGTTCGGCCCGGTCGGCCCTTGTTCCTCCCGGGGCAGCCAGAGCGCAGATGAACGACATGCAGCAAAAGCGACCATTGGCGAGCAAAAAGACAGCAACAAAGAGAGTCAAACATCGCTTTTTGCAGATAAAAAATGCAACCAGCCAAAAAATTTTGGCCACCAGCGACGAGATCCGACCGGTCAAAATAACAACAAAAAGTTGGCAATTGACCTCATTTACAACTGATTAATCATCATTCAGTTTGCAATCAGATGCCCCTTGCGGAGCTAAAAAGAAACCCAAGGGATATCAACCCCCTCCGGCCGATCGGCCAGCAAATAGCCCGGTCACGGTTATTTCGTTTATTTTGGTAATTTATAAATAAAGTGATAGCTCTAAATTAATCATTAATTACCCAGTTATTGTTTGTGCCGATTTTTATTTGTAGAAAATCACCGCCGGCACACGGGTTGTTATTGAAAAACGAGCTGACTATACTGCGCCGCCTCGAATACAGGAGTGCAGGAAATATTAATAACTTTCATGGATGAAAGAGTTCAATCACACGCAGTTCACACATCAGGACAGATAATCCATGAACAAGTTTAACAGTGCAGTTGCCCTCTCCCTGCTCGGTCTCACCCTCAGCGGCGCCGCGTGTGCCGAGGGCTGGTATCTCGGTCTGGATCTCACCACCTCCAAAATGGATCTGGATGGCGTGGCCCAGCAAGCACACGACGCCAGCATCATCGACGACCAGCTCGACGGTGGCAGCCTGATCGTCGGCTACCACCTCAACGACTGGCTGGCCATCGAAAGCGGTCTGCATGCCCAGCGCATGAGCCAGCTGATGTGGATCACCAGCCCGGGCCTGACCGGCTTCACCGACACCACCATCGACACCCGCAGCATCAGCCTGGCCGCCAAGCTGAGCCAGCCGCTGGCCTGGGGCTTCAGCGCCTATGCCAAGCCGGGCGTGGCTTACACAAGCACCGAAGTCGAGATGATCGGCAACGGCACCATCCTTGGCATGAGTGTTCAGGGTCGCCGCAGCGAGACCAAGGGCACCGTTCACCCCAATCTGGAAGTGGGTATCGACTACGCCTTCAACGACCATATCTCCGCCGGGATCGGTTACGAGCGCCAGTTCAACGCCATGACCCTGGGTGACGATCACTACTCCCTCGACACCCTCAAGCTGGGCATTCGCTACCACTTCTAAGGCGGCCGCGCTCCCATGCAAAAGGGCCGCAGGTTTCACGCCTGCGGCCCTTTCCATTTGCCATCCCGCCCTCAGCAGATCCGGTTCTTGCCCTGCAGCTTGGCCTGATAGAGCGCCCGATCGGCGCGCACCATCAGGCTCTCCTTCTGCTCATCCTGCTCATACTCCGCCAGCCCGAAACTCAGGGTCGCCGGGCCGTGAGGGCAGATCGTCTCGCGCTGCAGCAGCAGCTGGAACTTGCTCGCCACCAGTTGCGCCTCGGCATGACGGGTATTGGGCAGCACCACCATAAACTCGTCCCCGCCCCAGCGGGCCAGCAGATCGATCTCGCGAATATGGCGGCGGATCAGCGCCACTATGTTGATCAGGGTCTGATCCCCGGTGTGGTGGCCATAGCTGTCGTTGATCTGCTTGAAGTTGTCCACATCCATGGCGATCACCGTGAAGGGCTGATGGAAGCGCCGTGCCCGCTCGCACTCCAGCTGCAACGCCCGCTCCAGCCGATAACGGCTGGCGGCGCCGGTCAGCGCATCGGTCTCTGCCAGCAGGCGATTCTCGTCCACTTTGCGTTTCAACTCCTCGTTAAGCCGCGCCAGCTCGGCGGTGCGCTCGGCGATCAGCTGCTCCAGCGAGTGGTTGCGCCGCTCCAGCTGCTCCTGCAGCAGCTTGCTGGCGTGGATATTGCGATGGGCGCCGATCATCCGCGCCACCGAGCCATCAGGATTGCGGGCAATAATGTGGCCGCAATCCTCAATCCAGAGGTAGTCGCCATCGCGGGTGCGGCAACGATACTCGGCGCGATACTCATGGGCGCTGCCATTGAGGCAGAGATCGAACTTCGCCATCACCGCCGCAATGTCATCGGGATGGATCACGCTCTCCCAGGTAAAGACGGTATTGCCGAGGGAGTGCGGTTCATAGCCCAGCATCTGATACCAGCCGGGATTGCGATAGACAAAGCCGGTATTGGCATTCCAATCCCAGATGCCGTCGCTGATCACCTCCAGAATCCCGTGTACCACAGACTCGCTGAGGTCGGAGATCCTGACCGGATCACTCTCTTTGCCCATATGAGGTCATCCTCTCTTCTTGCCTGCGTCACTCTTGCCTGCCCACCAAACGGCGTTGTCGAGTCGGCGTGAAGCGCTACCTTGGCACACGGCGAAAATCCTGTCAGCCAGAATGCCACTCTCCCCCTGCTATCCGGTTATCGGCTGCTCGCTCTGCATGATAAATGGGCTGTTCAGGGCGTCAGCAAGTGTGGCTCAAGTGCAGCCCATTTGCTGACCAATACCCAGAGGCAGCCGTGATGGGGAGTAGACAGAAGGGAAATAGGCAGAGCGTCTACGTAGGGTGTAATAAGCGAAGCGCATTACACCTTTTGCCAGCTCAATATCAGCGGTGCAATTCACTTCGTTCTTTGCACCCTACCCGCCCTCACCCTGCCCTCTCCCGGAGGGAGAGGGAATGCAGCATCGGAAATATGCTCGCCAGCCACATAGGTTCGATTAGAGAAACTTAATCTGGGCGCGGGAACGAGATTACCCTCTTATTTAGTTGCTGGAGAGCGGTTGGCGGTGAGGGGATAGAAAAGTAAGATTTTTCTGGATATACCTTGTAGCTCTCCAGGTATGACCCAGCCTCATTAACCCGAGTTTTCACCCATACCTCACCATAATCCCGAATCCGTTCCTTTCCAAGCTTATTATTACTGTAACAAATATTGAACCAATTCCCAGTATGCTTATCTTTTATCTTTAAGCCTGCCTCACAATTCCCGCTTTTACCTTTGGATGGTCCGGGGTGAACCACTTTATATTCCGTGTCATAACTAATTATTTTATCTGGATAAAAATAGACGTACATATCATAGCCACTCCATGACGATATAAACATCATAAAAAAACAATAACCAAAGGCTTTTGTGATATGTTTTAATGCGTCGCGACTGGGACATCGAAAAGCAGTGAATATCGCACCAACCAATCCAAACAGCGCACTGATAGTAATATAGGTGAGCAACTCAGGAACCGAGTCAGCAATAACAGTATTATCTGACAAAAACCATTGAAATAATATATTTGCCTGCCATAGAACAGATAACAATATAACACCAACACCAAGCAACTTTGCTTTTCGCCGCTCGTTTTCGAAACTATGAATTGTCATTTTACTGCCTGATTTATCATTAAAAAAAGAACAGCATTCGACAATTTTGCATGATAAATATGAGTGGTGCAATTCACTTCGTTCATTGCACCCTACCCGATTTTACGAAATGGGTATTGTGTCAACCTGCTCCCCTCACCCTAGCCCTCTCCCGGAGGGAGAGGGGATCATCCAGCATCAGGGATATGGCGTTGGCAATGGCGTGTATAACCACGGCGCCAAACCTCCCTTCTCCCGTTTATTAGAAAAGGAGGAGAAGGGTCGGTGATGAGGGGCAGGAAAAAAGAGTGCACGCGGTAAACGTTGGGCTTCGCTACTCTCAGCCACAACCAACATAATCGGTAGGTTGGTGCTGAGCCTGCGAAACACAACAGTGTTATGTTGTAAGTTGGGCTGAGTCTACGACAGCTAACTTACGAGATACAATATTATCTTCAGTAACTGCTTGGCTAGAACCGTTATTAGTATGACTTAACCAAATTTCTATATGCCTAATAATCTCAACAATTTGAAGATCATCAACTGAGTCATGCCCATCATTTTCAACAGCTTGGTCATATAGATAGGCATTGAACTCATTAAACTTTGCCCAAATCTTATTACCACTATCAGTCAAAATATTCTCGGTAACAACAAACCAATCTCTCACTGCCTTTATGGCTAATGCCGGCTCATTATTATGATTTTTTATATCAGAACCTGATAAATCTGACAATGCTTTCTGATAACGATACTTTTCCTCTTCCAGTATCAATATCTGCTTATTTGACCATATTCCTTCCTTAAATTTTTTCGCTCCAAAATCTATACCTAGCTCGAAAGGCATATTCATTCGAAAATGCTCATCTTTATCGGATGATATGATTCGAGACAAATCATGAATCCCAAACTTAGACTCTTCAATTAATTTTACTATTTTCGATATGCGAGATTCTGCGGAATCCATGCTTTCCAATGAAAGACGAGGTATATATCCAAGATATTTAATAGTAAAAACTATAGATAGTAGTAATTGTCTATAATTATCATCAAATGGGCAATTTACAAAAACGTTCTTGTTAAAGTTCTCCATAGGATTATTTTTCCTTAGCCTTTCGGTGGGAAAGGATCTTTACCGTAACTATTTTTCTCCCTTATTCTCCCGTCTTTGCCATGAACATAAAGCTCCGTATTTTGGTTCTTGGCGACCTCTTTAGCCCATTGAATGGCATCAGCTTGAGTATCAAAGTGTTTAGATGCCCTATCTGCACCACTTTTCTTGACATCCCATCCACCATTGACATTACTGACCACATGCTGTGACTGCTTACTCATAACATCTCCTTGGTAAAATCACTTAAATATTTCATGCATCAACTTTGGAAACACGACATAAAGCTATCCAATAGAATCTTTAACTTGTAGCTGGTTGTCCAGATGATTTTTTAGGGTCATATGGTCGATTACGATTCGCTAATCAAACAACGGTAAATCCCTTTACCGCTGTCCAATAGTTCACTCCCCCAACCTCTCCGCCAATCCGGAATAACGCTCGGTCTTTTTCCGTACCGCCTGTGCCAGCAGGGCGCGATCGCCGTAGAGATCGAGCTGGGCCTTGGCGCGGGTGATGCCGGTATAGACCAGCTCGCGGGTCAGCAGCGGGCTGGGGCTGTCGGGCAACACCAGCACGGTATGGGCAAACTCCGATCCCTGGGATTTGTGGATGGTCATGGCGTAGACCGTCTCGTGGGGCGGCAGCCGGCTGGGCAAAAGCGCCCGCAGGGTGCCATCCGGCTGCTCAAACCAGACCTTGAGCCGGCCGGTTTCATCGGGCAGGCAGAGCCCCATATCGCCGTTGTAGAGGCCGACCCCGTGGTCGTTGCGCACCACCATCACCGGGCGACCGGCATACCAGTCGCCATCGCGGGCAATCAGGCCTGCCCGTGACAGGGCCAGTTCGAGCCGCTCGTTTAGCCCCAGCACCCCGAACGGGCCATCGCGCAGGGCGCAGAGGATCTGGAAGCTGTTGAATGCCTTGAATACGGCGGCGGGCGCTTCCCCCGCGCGGGCCGCCTTCAGATAGCTGCCGTAACCGGCCACCCCCTGGGCAATCAGGGCATCGTAGGCCTCCCCCGCCCAGGGGTGCAGGCTGATATCGGCAAAGCCCATGCCCCAGACAGCTTCCACCGCCGTGGCATCGCCGCTGTTGCAGGCGCGCGCCAGCTGACCGATGCCGGAGTGCTGATCAAAGCGCCAGCTCTTGGCCAGCAAGCAGAGGCTGTCGCGCACCGGCGCCCCCGCGGGCGTACCCTGCAAGCGGTAGCCGGTCTGGCGGGAGAGCCAGTCCGCCTGCGCCGGGCTGATGCCCTGCTCGATAAAGCTGCAGATATCGCCGAGCACGGCCCCCGCCTCCACCGAGGCGAGCTGATCCTTGTCACCGAGCAGGATCAGGCGGGCGTGGCTTGGCAACGCATCGAGCAGGCGCGCCATCATCGGCAAATCGACCATGGAGGCCTCATCCACCACCAGCAGGTCGAGGTGCAGCGGGTTGCCCGCGTGGTGGCGGAACTGGCTGCGCCCCGGTATGACCCCGAGCAGCCGGTGCAGGGTGCCCGCTTCGGTGGGGATCGCCTCCACCCACTCGGGGGGCAGATCGAGGGCCTGCAGGGCAGAGCCGATACTCTCGGTGAGGCGCGCCGCCGCTTTGCCGGTGGGGGCCACCAGCCGGATCGCCGGGGCTTTGCCTGCTTGCAGGCCGGTCTCCACCAGAATGGCGAGCAGTTTGGCAACCGTGGTGGTCTTGCCGGTGCCGGGGCCGCCGGAGATCACCGCAAAGGGGCGCGCCGCCGCGGTGGCCGCCGCCAGCTTCTGGCCGTTGCAGCAGAGCGCCTCGGGCACCAGCGCATCCAGTTTGCTCAAGTCGCTCGCCGCCTGGGCGCTGGCCAGCAGCCCTTCGATGGCGGGCCAATCCACTTCATTGGGGAACACCAGATCCAGATACTTTTCGATAAAGTGGCGAGCCGAGAAGTCGGGGGCGAGGCGGGCTTTGAGCAGCGCCGCGAACACCAACCCGTAGTCGCGGGCAAACAGCCGCGACAGAGCCGGTGCAATCTCCGGCCATTCGGCTCGTTCACTCAAAGCGCGCAGATGGCGGGCTACCCCCAGTTCAAAATCGTGGTAACGAGTGAGATAGAGCCGACCGTGCCACAGCCGCAGCGGCCAGCGCGGGGCAAGCCCGTCATCCTGTTCGGTACCCACGAGCGGGCTTGCCGCAAACAGGGCGGGCCAGCGGGCAGGATCCGCCAGATCCAGCAACAGATCCCGGCTCTGCTGGGGATCCAGCCCGAACGGGCGCAGTGATCCAGCGATGAGCATCTCCAGCGGCAGGCAGACATGGCCGCGCCCCAGCTCGAAGCAGGTGAGCGCCGCCCCCAGCACCAGCTCGGGGCTGCCGCCAAGGTCTGCCACCAGCCGGGCAAATTGCAGATCCAGCTGGCGGATGCGGCCAGCCAGCGCCAGTGTTTTGAGCCGTTCAACCATCATTGCGCTGGCTGCGGTGCTGATCATGGTGCCGCTCATGCCTCTACCTCGTTTAATTCTGCTGATGAAACACCGCCAGAGCGATCACCATTTCTAAACAACTCATCCAACCCCAGCACCAGTTCACGGCTCGGGCGGGTATGGAAAATGCCCCCCTGCGGCATGCCGCGCAGGAACAGATAGAAAACGCCGCCAAAATGCTGCTCGAAGTCGTATCCCGGCAGGCGCAGGGTGAGCAGCCGGTGCAGCGCCAGCGAGTAGAGCTGGTATTGCAGGTCGTAGCGGTGCTCGGCCATCGCCCGCTCCAGCGCCGGACGGCTGTAATCGGCGGGGCTCATGCCGAGGTGGTTCGATTTGTAGTCGAGCAGATACCAGCGCCCCTGCCACTCGAACACCAGATCGATAAAGCCCTTGAGCATCCCCTGCACGGTGGCAAAGCTGAGCGGCTTGTTGCCCCGCGACAGCGGGTCGTGCTGCTGGCAGAGGGCGGTCAGCGCCGGTGCCGTCACCCGTCCCATGGGCAGGAAGAACTCCAGCTCCACCTGTTTGCGATCCGCGCTCAAGTCCCGCAGCCGCACCGGCTCACCAAAGCCCGTTTCCAGCGGGGTATCCAGCACCGCTTCGACCTGCTGTTGCAACACCGGTGCCCAGCTCTCATCAAAACCATCCTGCGCCAACAGCGCGGCGATATGCTCTGCCAGCGAGTCGCCCGCGGCGCTTTGAAAGTCGATGGTCTCGAACAGGCTGTGCAGCAGGGTGCCGGGGCGCGCCCCTTTCGGGAAGGTGAAGATGGAGGGCTGGGGCGCCTCCTCAGGTTGCTCGGAAGCCAATGCAGCCGCCTCGGTGACGACCTCGTCATCGAAGCCGGGGTTGGCGAGCACGCCCTTGCTGTGACCGTGCCCCTGCGCTGCCAGCCCGGAGTAGGAGCTGATCCACCAGTCCCGCTCAAGGGAACCGCTAAAGTGGCGCACCTGCGGCTCGCCCAACTGCTCCTCCTCTGGCGGCAGCGGGGCCGGACGGGTGAGCGAGGGCTCACCGACGGCCACCCCGGGCAGCGCCTGTGCCAGCTCGGTGAGGGCGGTCGCCAGCGTCTGCGCATCCCCCTCTTCGCCCTTTTGCAGCAGGTAGCCGATGGCGGTGTGGTGCAGGTCGGTCTTCTCCGACTTGCCCGCCCCCGCCCGCACCGGCGCCAGCCCCAGCCAGGTGGCGTAGACGCCCCGGGTCAGCGCGACATAGAGCAGCCGCAAATCTTCGGCAAGGCGCTCCCTGTCCGCTTCGGCGAGCGACGAGTCGGCGCCGGTCAGATCGAGAATGGTGCGATTGCCCGCCTCGTCCGCCTCGTGATAGAGCGGGGTCTCGGCGGTTCTGTGGCTGCAGATAAAGGGCAGGAATACCAGCGGGTACTCCAGCCCCTTGGATTTGTGGATGGTGACGATCTGCACCAATTTCCGCTCGGATTCGAGACGCAGTACCTGCTCCGCATCCTGCCCGTTGGGGCGGCTCACCGCCTCACCCAGCCAGCGCAGCAGGGCGTACTCCCCGTCCAGCTCGCTGCTCACCTGTTGCAGCAGCTCGCCGAGATGGAGGAAGTTGGTCAGCCGCCGCTCGCCATAGGGGCTCGCCAACAGCGAAGAGGCGAGATTGCGCCGGTGCAGCAGGGCCCTCAGCATCGCCAGCACGCCGCGGCGGTGCCAGATCTTGCGGTACTCCATAAACTCCTGCACCGCGCTCTCCCACGCCCGCTCGTCGCTGGCAAGCCCATCGAGCGCCTTGGCGTCGAGATCAAACAGGCCGGTGGCGAGCGCCGCCCGCAGGCTGCGCTCTTCGCTCGGGTTCTGGCAGGCGTGCAAAATCAGCAAAATCTCCCGCGCCTCCGTCTGCTCCAGCACGCTCTCGCGGTTCGACAGATAGACGGAGGCGATGGCGAGGCGCGCCAGCTCCTGCTGCACCAGCTTGCCCTCGGCGCCGGTGCGCACCAGCACGGCGATATCTCCGGCCTTCACCGCCTTGTCGCCGATCAATGCCTTGCCCTCGCGGGCCAGGGTCAACAGGCGGTGGATCTCGGCGGCGGTGGCGCGGGCCATCTTGCTCTGGTAATCCCCCCGGTTGAAGGTGGGTTGGCCGCTCAGCTGCCAGCAGTGGAGCACCGGCGCGGTGGCGCCATCGAGCAGCAGCGCCTTGCTCTTGCCCTGCGCCTCCACCGGCAGGAAGGGGATATCCGCCTCGTAGATAAAGGGATCCTTGGCCCGCTCGAACAGGCCGTTGACCGCCCCCACCAGCGCACTGCTGGAGCGCCAGTTGCGCCCGAGGGTGTAGTGGGCGCTCACATTTCGCCGCGCCTGAATGTAGGTAAAGATGTCGGCGCCGCGAAAGCCGTAGATGGCCTGCTTGGGGTCACCGATCATCAATAGCGCCGTGTCTGTGTGACCGCCGTAAAGCCGATGGAAGATGCGGTACTGCTGGGGATCGGTATCCTGAAATTCGTCGATCATCGCCACCCGATAGGTGGCGCGAATGCGCTCGCAGAGCCGCTCGCCAAGGCTGGAGCCGAGCGCCCCGTCGAGATCTTTGAGCAGGTCATCGAACGAGAGCTGATGGGCCTGCCGCTTGCTGGCCTGCATCCGGCTACGCACTACTTTGGCCGCCCGTTGCAGGATGAGATCCCGAATACCGGGGCGACTCGCCAGCAGCTCGTCTATCTGACTGAACAGCGGCAGGGTCGGCACTGCGCCCCCCTTCTTGAGGTTCTCCTCCAGCACCGTCTGGCCGAAGCGCTCCAGCTCCTTGGGGATGGCGTAGCCACTGCTCTCGTCCTGTGCCCAGTCGGCTATCTTGGCAAGCCACCCTTCGTAGTTCTTGCCGGTGTAGCGGCTGATCTGGCCGTCGGTCTGGCGGCGGATCTCATCCATCTGCGCCAGCCATTCGCTCTTCACCGCTGCGATGCGGCTCATGGCCGCCTGATGGCGGGAGGCGAGGGTCTCGTCCCCCAGCGCGGGGTGGATCTCCAGCTCGCTGTTGTCGAGCCAGCTGCC
Organism: Aeromonas sp. SCS5; assembly: GCF_001887375.1. Lineage (NCBI taxonomy): Bacteria > Pseudomonadati > Pseudomonadota > Gammaproteobacteria > Aeromonadales > Aeromonadaceae > Aeromonas > Aeromonas sp. SCS5. The sequence continues at coordinate 13,531 of NZ_LFCS01000009.1, read as the reverse complement.
CATCTCCCGCAGCAGGGCGGCGGGGCTCGGCCAGAGCGCGCGCACCGCGCTGGCGAGGGACTTGTCCACCGGATAGAACTCGGCGCGCCAGTAGTCGCTCACCGCCTGCAGCCTGAGCTGACTGTCGTCGGTGAGAAATTCGGTCTCAAAGAGGGCACCCGACTCGAAGGCGTTCTGTTTCAGCATCCGCTGGCAGAAGCCGTGGATGGTAAAGACCGCCGCCTCGTCCATCTGGCGCTCGGCGGCCAGCAGGCGACGGGCCGCCAGCTCGTGATCCGCCACCTCTGCCAGCAATTGGGCCAGCAGGGCATCATTGCTATGGCCGCGCATAAAGGCGAGCCGCGCCTCGTGGATGCGACCGCGGATCCGCCCGCGCAGCTCGGCGGTGGCCGCTTCGGTAAAGGTCACCACCAGAATTTCGGTCACCGAGAGCGGCCGTTCATGGGCGCTCGGCTGACCCACATCGGCCCCCTCTTCGACGAGCGGGCCATGGCCCAGCAGCAGGCGCAGGTAGAGACCGGCGATGGTGTAGGTCTTGCCGGTACCGGCGGAGGCTTCGATCAGTCGTTCACCATGGAGGGGAAAACGCAGGGTATTGAGCGGGTTAGCCATTATTTCAGCTCCTCCAGGGTCTTGAGCAGCGGGGTCAGGTGTTCGCGAGCCAGCGCCTGCAACTGCCCCAGCACCTCGTCATCGAGTTCGGGGAAGCAGCGGGCAACGTAAACGTCTTGCCCCTCCCCATTGATCATCCAACCGCCGTTGAAACGGGTGAGGGCCGCCTTGTCGGCCGCCTCCGGCTTGTCGGGATCCTTCTCGATCGCCTTGAGCCAATCCCAGGCGGTGTTGGGGAAGAAGGGCAGCGGCCGCTTCATCCCCTGCGCCCAGCACGCCACCAGCGCCGCCAGCTTGGGCCGCGCCTCGTCGGCAGCGAGCTTGGCTAACCGCAGACTCTGTTTGGCATCGAACAACAGGGTGTCGCCGGGGGCGCCGCTCAATGAGAGGCAGAGGTGCTGGATCCAGCCCAGCAGCAGATCCTTGCCGTTGAAGCTGCCGGGTTTGACCACCAGCAAGCGCCCCTTCTGGGTGTCGACCCACCCTTGCAGCTGACCCTGAGTCAGCGAGATATCGATCTCCACCGCCTGCTTTTCTGACTCATTGGCCGCAACCCATGGCCGCAGCCGATCCGCCAGCTTGCCCATCTCGGCATCCAGATCGTCCAGCAGCAGGCTGCCGAACCACCCTTGCGGCAGCAGGCCGGTGAGCTGCAACCGCTCGCGGCGCTCGGTACTTTCACCTTCCGCCAGATGGGCATCGAGCAGCAGATCTTTCAGCTGATAATGTTGCAGGCCATCCAGCTCGAACGGCTCGCTGTCCTCGATGTTGGCCTCGTTCAGTTCAAACCACACCTTGAGGCGACGGTTGAGGAAATATTTGGTGGGCTGGCGATAGAAGCGCAGCAGCTCCGCCAGCTCCAGCCCCTGCTCCTTTCCCCATTCGGGAGGCAAAGGCAGCTCGCCACTCTGGAAGTTGGCCGCGCCGCGCACCGGATTGAGGGCTGGCAGCCAGTCGGCGGCATAGGTAAAGAGGCGCGATCCCGGCTCCGGGTAGAAGTAGTTGCGGCTGTAGGGGGTGAGCGGATGCACCACCATCAGGTGGTTGAGCAGCCGCTTGCCGGAGGTTTCGTCATCGAGATCCTCATCCCCCGCCAGCACAAAGCCCTGCCGCACATAGTCGATCAGCTCCGCCAGCAGCACCGACGGCACCTTGTCGCTGTTGTCCTGCGCGCTGAAGCCCTGATAGCTGATATAGAGCCCCTGCTGGGCACTCAGCAGCGCCTCGAGGAAGAGGTAGCGGTCATCATCGCGACGGGAGCGATCCCCACGCCGCGACGCTACCGCCATCAGGTCGAACCCCATGGGGGCCAGGGTGCGCGGGTAGACGCCATCGTTCATGCCGAGCAGACAGACCTGCTTGAAGGGGATGGAGCGCATCGGCATCAGGGTGCAGAAGTTGACCTGACCGGCGAGGAAGCGCTGGCTGGAACGGGACTCCCCCAGCACGCTGCCGAGGTAATCCTGAAGCAGATCTGCGCTGATGGGCTGCTCGAAGCGAGCCTCGCCAAGCCGGGTCTGCCACTCGGCCAGCTGGCTGCGAATAAGCTGGAGCTGACGCTCTTCATCCTCGTCGGCCAGATAGAAGCGCTCCAGCAGCGCCAGCAGGCAGGCGTTCCACTCGGCCAGCGGCTGCGCCTGTTGCAGCCGGGGCAAGAATTCGGCCAGCGAATCGACAAACCAGGCGAGCTTGCCGAGTGCCAGCCCCTGCTGCCCCTCGATATCGGCATAAGGCAAGATGCCCACCACCGGCTCGCCATCCCCCATGGCGAAGCCGAGCAGCATGCGGCGCAGGCCGAACAGCCAGCTGTTGCCGGACATGGGCGGCAGATCGAAGCGGACTGGGTAACCGTCATCCAGCCCCCAGCGGATGCCGGTCTCCTGCACCCAGACCCGCAGCTGGTTGAACTCGTCGTCATCCAGCTCGAAGCGGCGCAGCACAGCGGGCACCTCGAGAATGGCGAGCAGCTCCCCTGCCCCGAAACGGGCGTTGGGCAGCCTGAGCAGGGCGAGGAAGCTTTGCAGCAGCGGGCTCTCCTGACTCGCAGCCCGATCCGAGACCGCAAACGGGATCTGACCGCGCGCGCCAAACACCGCCTGAATGTAGGGGCCGTAGCTGTTCACATCCGGCATCATCACCACCACATCTTTCGGGGTGAGGGTCGGGTCCTGCTCGAACAGCGCCAGCAGCCGGTCGTGCAACACTTCCAGCTCCCGCATCGGGCCGTGGCAGGCGTGGATCTGCAAGGATCCATCCGCCGGATCGATGGGGCTCTTGTGATGGCTGCTGTCGAGATCGAACTGGCCGGCGCCTCGCTCGGCCAGCTCCAGCACATCCTTCTGGATGGCGCGCAGCAGGCTGACATTGCCTTTGCCATCAACCTCGTCGATATCGACGAAGGCCTCGATTTGCGGCACCTCCAGCTCCATCAGCTGGTGCAGGTAGTCGCGCCCCAGCTTGCCCATGGAGGCGAGAAGCGGGTTGGCGGGGCCCTGCAATGTCTCGAGGTCGGTACCGGGTTTGAGCTTATTTTCGAGGCGCGCCAGCGTCTTGCGATCCAGCAGATCCCCCCAGTAGTAGCGGCAGGGGTTGGTGACGAACAGGTGCACCTCCACCTCAGGCCGACTACCGAGAGCCAGCAGCGCCTCCACATAGCGCGGCGGCAGCGCCGAAATGCCAAACACGAAGACCCGCTGTGGCAGCTTGCCCGGCAGATCGGCGGTACGCTCCAGCTCGTGGATAAACTCCTCATAGAGGTTGGCGCGGTGGTAGCCGCTCGGAGAGAGCGCCAGGGTGCGGGCCACCAGCTCGCGCCACAGCTCGGGCTGCCAATCCTGACCGCTCACCCCGGCCAGCTCCTGACTCAATCCTTCCCCCTCTTCCCAACGGGCGATCCAGTCCGGCCGATAGACCAGATACTGGTCAAAGAGATCCGCTACCTTCTGGCAGAGCTGCCACAGCCGCACCTGCTCGGGATCCTGTGCCGGATCCTCGTCCTCTCCACCGCCCAGATAGGCGGCGAGCGGGGCAAAGGCGGGGCGATCCAGCAAGGCAGGCAGAATGGTCATCAGCTGCCAGCTCATGGATCCCTTGTTGTAGGGGCTCTGGCGCGGCACATCCGCCAGCACCCGGGTGAACATCTCCCAGATAAAGCTGGCGGGCAGCGGAAAGTCGATATTGGCGGCGATGCCGAACGCCTTGGCCAGCTCCAGCTTGAGCCACTGGGCCATGCCCGGACTCTGCACCAGGATCTGCTCCCGATCGAAGGGGTGAGAGAGAGGGGCCTGCCGGATGCGGCTCACCAGCAGCTCTTTGAGCAGATCCAGCTGATTGGAGTGGTAGAGGGTAAACATGAGCAATTCCCGCCTGTGGATGAGAGGGGGCGAGGGAAAAGGCGAGCCATTTCCGTCACTTCACAAGAGAGGGAATTGTCGGGGATCGGGGGATAAGATGCAAAAGGCACTTGTGGCCAGCTGGCGGGCAAACCGCCGAACCATGAGGGGGGCCGCAGATTTGTGCAGCAGCCTCACCGACCCGGAAAACGCAGACAGAAAAAAGCCGGTGCAGGGCACCGGCCAAAAGGCATTGGAAAACTCAAACTGACTGGCTGTTACCAGTTTTTGCCGAAACGGGCATCCACACTGAAAGCCCCTGCTCCGGCCGCCGCCAGCGCCAGGAAACCACCGGCGACGGAGACGTTCTTCATAAACATCAGCATCTGCATCTGTTCGGCAGGCTGGTAGTGGAAAATAAAGGCGGCCATCAGGGTGAAACCGGCCATCAGCACCGACAGGCTGCGGGTAAACAGGCCCAGCATGATGGCGAGGCCGCCACCCAGCTCAAGCAGGATCACCAGCGGCAGGATAAAACCCGGCACTCCCATCGCTTCCATATAGCCCTGGGTGCCGGCGTAACCACCGATCTTGCCCCAGCCCGCAATCACGAACATCAGCGCCAGCAGTACACGACCCGCCAGCAGCGCTACATCTTTCATCTTGTCCATTTCACTTTCCTCGTTTAACTCGTATCGCCACTGACCAATCAGGGCAGGTCAAATAACAGGGCCTGAGTGGCACTTGTCGCAACCAACTCCCACCGGTATTCATCACGACTGAGTACCCCGTCGCCGGGTCGGGCAGCCAGACCGTTGGCGGTCAGCTCCCCTGAAATCATCTGCAGGTAACCGTGTCGGCCATCCAGTGCCCATTCAAGCGTTTCGCCCGGGGCCAGCGCCAGCCGCCATACGCGGGCCTGCTGGCGGATCACGAAGGATCCCGCCTCGCCATCCGGTGACGCCACCAGCGTCATACCCGGTCTGGACTCAATTTTCTTCTGCTGATATCCGGGTGGCGTGCCGACTTCATTCGGCTCGATCCAGATCTGCAACAGGGAGAGGGGTTCCGTCTGCGAGGGGTTGTACTCGCTGTGACGGATCCCGCTGCCTGCGCTCATCAGCTGGAAATCCCCTGCCGGGATCTGCTCGACATGGCCGAGACTGTCCTTGTGCTCTATGGTGCCTTGCAGCACGCAAGTGAGGATCTCCATATTGGCGTGAGGATGGGTGGCGAATCCGCCACCCGGCGCAACCAGATCCTGATTGATCACCCGCAGCACCGAGTGTCCCATCCACTCCGGGTCGTAGTAGTGACCGAAGGAGAAGCTGTGGCGTGCGTCCAGCCAGCCGAAGTTGGCCTTGCCTCGCGCCTCTGCGGCTCTCAATTTCATCATGGTGTGCTCCTCATCTATCCGGGGTTCGGTTTAGCGATCTTTACCACCGCCGAGACCGAACGGAATGCGATACTCGCTGCTCTCGCCAGCCAAGCTGACAGTCAGGTTGCCCTGGGTACGACCCGGGATCTTCACCTGCTGGGTGCCCATCAGGTTGGCGTGGACCGATGCCAGCAGATCGCCAGACTCGTCGCGCACTTCCAACATCGGGTTGGCTTTGCCATCCAGCGCTGCGGTGGAGTGCCACTTCACAAACAGCACACCCGGGGTGGCGTTGAAGTCAGCCGGTACGGCAGCGTGGGCGAAACCTGTGGTCATCAGGCCTGCAACGGCCAGCATCTTGATTACGTTTTTCATGTTCATTCACTCTCTTGTTTTATATGTCATTGCCAAGGCCAGCTCGGCCAGAATCAATGCATCCATGCAAGAGGTCATTCAAATAGTGTGTTGTTCTTTCACCGACATCAGACATGCCGATTTGGCCTGTCACAGTGCGGAACTTCCCGCATATTTGGCCGCCAGACGTTCCTGCCTAAGCGATGATTGAATATTAAAGGTGCTTGGCTTAACTTGTTAGCGAGATAATCTGGCGAACATATTCAAAAAAATTGAAGGTGAAAGATGGCCAAGGAGTCGAACAAGGAACGCGCACTCACCCTGGAGGCAATCCGGGTGCTGGATGCCATCGACCGCCGTGGCAGCTTCGCGGCGGCGGCCGACGAGCTGGGCAAGGTACCCTCGGCATTGAGCTACACGGTGCAAAAGCTGGAAGATGAACTGGATGCCATGCTGTTTGACCGCAGTGGCCACCGCACCAAGTTCACCCCGGCGGGGCGCATGCTGCTGGAACGCGGGCGGGTGCTGCTGGAGGCAGCCGAGCATCTGGTGGGCGAGACCCGGGCGCTGGCCCGCGGCTGGGAAACCGACATCACCATCGCCGTCGATGCGCTGGTGCCCCTGCAGGCGCTCTACCCGCTGGTAGATCGGCTGGCCGAGCAGACCGATACCCGGCTCAGACTGCGCGCCGAAGTGCTGGCGGGCAGCTGGGAGTGTCTGGAGGATGGCCGCGCCGACCTGCTCATCTCCTCCCTCAACCCGGATATCGTCATGACCGGCATCAAGCATCAGGTGCTGAAAGAGGAGGTGATGCTCTATGTCGCCCACCCCGACCACCCTCTCCATCAGGAGCCGGAGCCCCTCGCCGACGAGACCCTGCGCCGCTATCGCGCCATCGCCGTCGCCGATACCGCGCTGCGCAAGCCGGTGCTCACCTACCGCCTGCTCGACAAGCAGCCACGCCTCACCGTCAGCACCATGGCGGAGAAGCGCGATGCCCTGCTGGCCGGACTCGGCATCGGCACCATGCCGCAGAGCTGGATTGAGGAGGACATCAAGGCCGGTCGGCTCAAGGTGATCAGCCCCGAGTACCGCCATCAGCTGCAGGTGGTGCTGGCCTGGCGCCGCGATACCATGGGCAAGGCCAAAAGCTGGTTGGTGCGGGAGATCCCAAAGCTGTTTCAAAACAACGGCAGCGAATAAGCGTCGTTTTGCCATAACAAAAAGAGAGGGGGAGCAACATGCTCCCCCTCTCTCATCTTCAGCACACCTTGTCAGGTATGACTTACTGGTTCGCTTCGGCAAACTTCTTCATCGCCTCTGCGTGTTTGGTCATGCCATCGGCACGCTCGTTGAGGTTCTTGATGAACTCTGCTTTTTTGGCCGGATCCTGAATGCGATCATAGCGTTGCTTCAGGTTGGCTTCGATCTGTTCCGGCGTCATCTCCTTCATGCGCGCCATCTTGTCATGACGGCCACCGTGGTGTTTACCGCCCATCATGCCGCCATCCATCGGGCAATCCACCATGGCACCGGGCTCGGGAGCCGGGGCAGTTTGTGTGGCTGCATAGGCGCCCAGCGGCAGGCCAAGGATCAGGGTGGCGGTCATCAGAGTTTTGGTCAGCTTTTTCATGGTCTATCTCCTATCGGATGATTCGGGTTCGGCTCTCTCGCCTTGCCCTCAAGTAAACACCCGACCGGTGTCTGAACTTTGCCAGCATCGCCCTTTTTTGTAGCAGAGTGTGGCATCAGGCGGATCTGGCACACTTTGACACAAACCGCGCAACGTATTTTCGTATACTCGTGCCAACGCCAAGCAGGGGAGGTATTCATGAATCAGGGCAGCACCCACATTCTGGTGGTCGACGACCACAGCGAGATCCGCGATCTCTTGAAGCGCTTTCTGGAACAGCACGGCCTGCGGGTCAGCTGCGCCCGGGATGGTAAGGAGATGAAACGGCTGCTGGAGGAGCGGGAGTTCGATCTGCTGGTACTGGATCTGATGATGCCGGGCGAGGACGGTCTGACTCTCTGCCGCGAACTGCGCGCCAAGTCGAGCCTGCCCATCATCATGCTCACCGCCATGGGGGAAGAGACCGACCGCATCATAGGGCTGGAGATGGGGGCCGATGACTATCTGGCCAAGCCCTTCAACCCGCGCGAACTGCTGGCGCGGATCAAGGCGGTGATGCGCCGCACCCAGGCGGATAACCAACCCGCCGCCGAGACCCTGACCCGGGATCTGCGCTTCGATCGCTGGCTGCTCGATATCAATCGCCGCGAGCTGGTCGACGAGGATGGGGTGGGTCTGAGCCTCTCCACCGCCGAGTTCGATCTGCTCAAGGTGTTTCTCGAACGCCCGCAGCGGGTGCTGAGCCGGGATCAACTGCTGGATCTGGCCCGCGGCCGCGAGGCGGTGGCCTTCGATCGCGCCATCGACACTCTGGTGAGCCGGCTGCGCCGCAAGCTGGAGCGGGACCCCAAGAATCCGGAGCTGATCAAGACCATCTGGGGTGGCGGCTATATGTTCTCTGCCGATGTGACGCAGGTATAAGTAGTGAATGCACTGAAACGGCTATGGGCACGGATGTGGCCCAAGGGACTGACCGGGCAGATCATTCTGGTGGCGCTGGCGGGCTTGATCCTGATCCAGCTGCTCAGCATCCAGATCTACCGCTCGGATCGGGAGGAAGCACTCGGCTTCGTCAACAGCCGCAACGCCATGCAGCGGATCATCTCGGTGGTGCGGCTGCTCTCCCTCTCTCCCCCCTCGCTCTACGACGAGATCCTCAAGGCGAGCCGCAGCGAAACCCTGCTGCTGCGAATTGAAGGGGAGCCGATGCAGCCCGACAACCGCAGCCCCCGCTTCGAGCAGCTGGTACGCTCGCGCCTTGGCTATCCCCCCGCACTCACTATCGAGATCAGCGCCGAGCTGAAAGAGGATGCCCAGCGCAGCAAGGCCTGGGAGCACCACGCCCGCATGATGCGGGATCGCAAAGGACCACCGCCACCGCGGGACATGCGGCTCTACGGATCCATCGAACTGCCACAGGGTGGCTGGCTGCAGTTCAGCTCGCTGGTCGACAAGGAGGCCGGCAGCTGGTCATGGCAAACCACCTTCAACCTGATGCTGGTCGCCAGTCTGGTGATCGGGCTGATGGTGCTGCTGTTTCGTCGCGCTACCCGCCCCCTCAAGCAACTGGCAGGCAACGCCGAGCGACTGGGGCGCGGGGAGGATATCGAGCCCCTGAAAGAGGAGGGGCCGACCGAGATCCGCGAATCGATTCAGGCCTTCAACCGGATGCACACCCGGCTCGACCGCTTCGTGCAGGACCGAACCCGGATGTTGGCCGCCATCTCCCACGATCTGCGCACCCCCATCACCAGCCTGCGCCTGCGCAGCGAGTTTCTGGCAGATGGCGAGGACAAGGATCGCATCCAGCAGACCCTGCAACAGATGGAGCAGATGCTGGCCGCCACCCTCAGCTTTGCCCGCGAGGAGGGACAGCAGGAGGCTACGCGGGAACTGGATCTGGTCAGCCTGCTGGTCAGCCTGTGCGATGACTATGCCGATACCGGCCAGCCGGTTACCTGCCTGGCGGAAGGGAAAGAGGTCTACGCCTGCCGCGCCAACACCCTGCGCCGGGTACTGCAGAACCTCATCGGCAACGCCATCAAATACGCCGGCAGCGCCGAGGTCTCGCTGGAACGCACCCGTAGCGAGCTGTTGATCCGGGTCTGCGACCGCGGCCCGGGGATAGATCCGGCTCGACTGGAGGATGTCTTCAAGCCGTTCGTGCGGCTCGACGAGGCGCGCAATACCGAGTCCGGCAGCGTGGGGCTGGGCCTCTCCATCGCCCGCACTCTGGTACATCAACACGGCGGTGAGCTCACCCTGCTCAACCGGCCAGAGGGCGGACTGGAGGCAAGAATCAGCCTGCCGCTGTGAGCCGTCACGGTATGAGTCCTGCTCGTTACGGCAATGCAGCCATCATGTAAACTTCATCGCCAGATCCCTTGTTCTTCCTCGTTGGAGGCAGTAATAATCGGCGTCTACAGACAGTGGCTGGCAATGGATTGGAGCAGGGATGGCTTCTTCTCGGATTGGACAAGCGTTCAGGGCAGGGTGTGGTTTTCTGCTGCTCATTATTGCCCTGCACGCCTCGGGAAAAGAGCCTGAAAAGCCCCTCGTCATCACCAACTCCAAGGCGTGGCAGCCCTTCTCCTATATCAATGAGTCGGGCCAGCCAGATGGCTTGCTGATCGACCTCTGGCGCGAATATGCTCGCGTCACCGGCCAGAAGATCGAGTTCCGGCTGGTCGACTGGCAACACTCCCTCGATCTGCTGCACGAAGGGAAGGCCGATGTGCATGCCGGTCTGCTCTGGTCACCGGAGCGCGACAAGCTGTTCGACTATGGCCTCCCCCTCGCCCAGCTCGACTCCCAGCTCTTCTTCTCCAACGAGCTGCGTGGCACCGATGTCCACTACTACCTGCTCCATGAGACCGTCGGCGTCGTCGCTGGCGGTTATGAAGAGTACTACGCCAAGCGCTACTTCCCGGGCACCAAACTGCAGACCTTCGATGACAACGACACCCTGTTGGCTGCTGCCTTTCGGGGCGATATAAAGGCCTTTATCGCCGATCTGCAGGTCGCCAACTTCTACATCTATACCTCGGCAGATCCGACGCGCTTCATTCCGGTGCGCCACCTCTATACCGACCAGATCCGCTTTGCCGTCAAGAAAGGGGACCTCGCCCTGCTGGCCAAGCTCGAAGAGGGATTCGCCAGGATAAAGGAGAGTGACAGGGAGCGGATCATCCGCAAATGGATGCATGTCGAGACCGTCTACCCCATCCATCTCGGCCCCTGGCTACTGCTGGCCGCGGGCCTCATCATGGTGGCCTATATCGTGCAGCTGCGCCGGGCCGTCGCCAATCGCACGGCAGAGCTGAGCCGCGCCAATGCCCGGCTCGAAAAGCTGGCCAGCACTGATCCGCTGACGGGCCTCCTCAACCGGCGCGCCTTTATCCCGTCACTGGAGCAGCAACTGACCAGCGGCCCCCCCTGCGCTCTGCTGCTGTTCGACGTGGATCATTTCAAGGAGACCAACGATAAATTCGGCCACAACGTGGGCGACAAACTGCTGGAAAAACTGGCCGAAAGCATAGCCATCATCTTGCCGGAGCAGAGTCTGTTTGCACGCATTGGCGGTGAGGAGTTTTGCGTCCTGCTGCCGAGCGATAACCTGCAGGCGACCGGGTTGTGGGCGGCGTGCCTCTGTCAGGAAGCCAATAAAGAGCGGCTGGAGACCACACTTGGTGAAGTCACCCTTTCCATCAGCACAGGAGCAGTCTGGATTTCAGCCGGGGAGAGTATCGACACCGATCAGCTGCTGCGACAGGCAGACCAGCTGATGTATCAAGCCAAAGCCAATGGCCGCAACACCTGGCAAGCGGCGCCATATCAGGCGACCGCCTACCCGATCAATGCCCAATAAAAACGGCCGCCATCGGATGATGGCGGCCGTGAGGCATTATGTCTGTCAGAAGTTGTAGGTGACACCCAGATTGTAGCGGCGACCATCCAGCACTGTGCCATAGCTGCTGTAATCCACCGTCTTGTCGAACAGGTTGTAGACCCCGGCGGTCAGATCGAGATGCTTGTTGGCCTTGTAGACCAACCCCATGTCAAAGAAGGTATAGGAGGGCGTACCCTCCGCCATCTTGACCCGGCTCAGGTACTCGGAAGTCTCGCCACGGAAGTTGACCCGCGACCAGAGGTTGAGATCCTCGGTGGTCTGCCAGTCTACGCTGCCGTTGACCATGTGGCGTGGCATCTGGTTGAGGGCATTACCCGCCAGCGGGCCACTCTTCTGCTCGGACTGGGTAAAGGTATAGCTGCCACTGACCGACCACTTGTCGTTGATCGCCCAATCCATCATGCTCTCGACGCCACGCATGTTCGCCTTGTCGACGTTGACCCGATCGCTGATGAAGTCATAGCTGTGACCATTGAGAGTACAGGCCGGATCGCTCTTGCTGGTGCAGCGACGAACTTCGGAGATCTTGTTCTTGAAGTCGGTGTTGAATAGGGTCACCCCTGCATTGAAGCCCTGATGGCCATTCCAGAGCAGGCCAATCTCTTCACTCACGCTGGTCTCGGGTTTGAGCTCCGGGTTGCCGACCAGCATCCCATCCAGACTGCCACCGCCGGTGACCTGACCCCAGTTGGCCGCAGACATCCGCAAGTCTGGGGAGCGGTAACCGGTTGATACGCCTCCTTTCAGGGTCCAGCTCTCATTCAGATGCCAGACACCGTAGAGGCGCGGACTCCAGTGAGAGCCGTAATTCTGATCCCGATCCATGCGGGCGCCCCCTGTCAGAGCAAAGCTGTCAGTGAGTGACCACTCATCCTCGACAAACATCGCCCAGCTCCAGCGGGTCAATTGTGTGGCCGGATTGGCCACTTTCAGGTTATTACCCTGATCATGCAGATCCTCATAGCGATACTGACCACCAACGCTCAGGTAGTGATTCCCCAGAATGAACTGGGTGTGGGTATCGGCGATGGTATTGGTGAGCTCCATCTTGCGGCCGGGGTTGGTGTTGGTCTCCTGCTGCAGATAGCTGCTGGAAGAGCCGAAATCATACTGACCATCATGAGTCAGCGCATAGTTGGTGCGCTCATAACGGTTAAGGCTATCCTTCGCCTTGGCATCCAGCGAGTTGCCTGCCGTGCGATCCCTATCCTGCAAGCTGCGGCTGGCCTCCAGATCGAAGCGGTTGTGCTCGTCGGGCTTGAAGCTGAGCACGGCCGTGCCACTGCGGGTCTCCTGCTCGGCAAAGCCTTGGGTAAACTTATCCTCGCCACGATGGGCCAGCTGACCATTGAAGCGCAGCCCCAACACACCATCGATCAATGAACCTGCGGTATAGGCATCGGTCTGGAAGCTGTTGCCGGCATCTTTGTTCTCCTGGAAGGTCGAATCAGCATGAACCGAGCCCTGCCAAGCCAGACCTGTGGTCTTGCGGGTTATCACGTTAATCACGCCGCCCATGGCATCGGAGCCATAACGGGATGACATGGGGCCACGCACGACCTCAATCCGCTCGATTGCCTGCAGCGGCGGTAACCAGCCCTGTTCGATGCCGGGTCCATCGCTATTGGGGCGGGTACCACGGCTATCCACCTTTTTGCCATCAACCAGCATCAGAGTGTATTTCGAACCCATACCGCGAATGCTGATATCACTGCTGCTGCCACCACCGGTCACCACCACACCGGGAACATCCTTCAGGGCGTCAGTCACATCGCGATAGGCGCGCTTCTCCAGCTGTTCGCGAGTAATGACGGAGATAGAGGCTGCGGAATCCTCGATTTTTTGCTGAAAACCCGAGGCGGTGACAACCATCACTTCCTGTTCGGAAGCTAGGGCGTGAATAGAGAGAAGAGAACCGATCAGCAAGGCAAGCTTGCTTGGTTGTATTGTTGTCATGATTTGGCCTGAACGTTTCAAGTAGGAAAGTGGCGTATTCCCTTACTTCACTCGTTACAAGACCCGGCCTCCTGCCGGGGACGGTGATTAATAAATGCTTATTTGAAACGCAACTTATTAATCGGTCTGGATTGTAACGACCAGGACAAGATCAATCAAACAATAATCATTATCATTTGCGTAATTACAGTTAAACCTGCTCAGATGCGAAGCATCAGGCAAGATGGTTTATAACATCATGATTTATAATGATAAGTTTACTTATAGGAGAGATTGGCAGGAGCAGGTTGCAAACCTGTGCTGATAACAACAGACCAGATACCTGGATTTCAGGCAATAAAAAACCCCGCTCGATG